>JAFGDJ010000029.1 GCA_016932135.1 Spirochaetales bacterium
GAACCCTGACGAAACTTACCTCCACCTATGTGGATACCCTGCCCGCTTTAGTGGATAACAACACCGGGCGGCTGCATACCCGGTTCAATCAGACCGGCACGGCCACCGGGAGACTTTCATCCCGAGACCCGAATCTCCAGAATATTCCCATCCGGGAAGAAGAAGGGCGGCATATTCGAAGGGCTTTTATTCCCCGGGACGGGGGGCTGTTCATATCCGCCGATTATTCCCAGATCGAGCTGGTGGTGTTATCTCACCTTTCGGGGGACCAGGAATTGAGGAAAGCTTTTCTGCAGGGAGCCGATGTGCACAGCCAGACGGCGGCCCTGATCTTCGACGTCCCCTTGGAGGAGGTAACGGCGGACCAGCGGCGGATCGCCAAGACCATTAATTTCGGCGTTATGTACGGCATGTCCGCCTTTCGTCTTTCCGCTGAACTCGGCATTCCCCGAGGCAGGGCGGAGGACTTCATCCGCGCCTATTACAGGCGATTTAAGGGAATCGATGAATTTAAACAGAAGATTATCCGGAGAGCGGAAAAAGAAGGTTATGTGACCACCCTTTTAGGGCGCCGACGCCCGGTTTCGGGTATTAATTCCAGGAACAGAACGGAAAAGGCCGCCGCCGAGCGGGTAGCCGTGAACACCCCCATTCAGGGCACGGCGGCGGACTTGGTGAAATTGGCCATGATGAGGACTACCGAAAGAATCCGCTCCGAGGGCTTGAAGACCCGGTTGCTGCTGCAGGTTCATGATGAGCTGATCTTTGAGTGCCCCCGGGAGGAAAGAGAAGCGGCGGAGAAGTGTATCCGGGAGGAAATGGAGCGGGTATACGAGCTGTCCGTTCCTTTAAGGGTCAATATCGAGACTGGGGTTTCCTGGGGCGAATTTCACTGAAGATAAGAGGCTTATCCGTGGTCTTAGGGCTTGCCGGAAAATACTGTGCCGGGAAAAACCTGGCGGCGACTATTCTGAAAGAACAGGGTTACTCAATCATCGACGTGGACGCTCTGGGACATGAAGCCCTGGCCGCGTGCCGGGAGGCGATAGTATCCCGCTTCGGTGCCGACATACTTTCCTCCGCCGGGGATATCGACAGGAAGAAACTGGGCACCCGGGTTTTCGGTGATCCGGAGGAACTGGCGGCCCTGGAATCCCTGGTACATCCCTGGATGATACAACAAGTAGAAACAAGGCTCCTCGAAAAAGACCCCTCCGATCGGATGGTAATAAACGCCGCGTTGTTGTTTCCCCTGGGGTTCGACTCCTTATGTCAGGCCGTTATCTGGGTGCGCTCTCCCTTCTTTCTCCGTTTTTTCCGGGCGCTGAGACGGGATAAGCTGAAGCTTAAGGATATTATCCGGCGATTTCGTTCACAACGCAAACTCTCCCCTCAATCCCCGGGAAATCATGTCGATATATATTATATAGACAACACCCGGGGTCCGGAAAAGGTACATCGTGATCTGTGCCGGGTGCTTGCCCGTTTGTATTAGAAGAGGTCCTATGGAACAGAAAAAGGTTATATGGATACTATTCGCCGTCGCCGCCTTATTGCTGGTGGTGGTGGGAGCCGGTTTTATCTGGTTTCTGCCGGAACGACCCGGGGAAGAAGCTACGGCAGAAACCGAAGCCCAGGGCTACGGCTCGGCGGCGGGGTTTGACGCCATTGAGTGGGTGAGAAGTGAAGAGGATATCCCGGGGATCGAACCGGCGGGGGATTCGACGGAACCGGAGGAGTTCATCGTATCGGAGGAACTGGTCTACGGAAGCGATGAGGTTATTCAACCCCGAGAGGGGCAGGGCGCCGTTTCCGAAGAAGATTCCGACAGGGCTATCCGCCTGGTTGACCCCGCTCCGGGAAGCCGGGCACCGATTCAGCAGGCGGCTCCACGTCAGCCGGTTCAGACCGCTCCTGTGCGGGAGCCTCAGAAACAGCTGGTCACCGAATACTGGATTCAGGCGGGGTCTTACAGCAGCAATACCAAGGCAAACGCGGTGCGGGAGCAGCTGGCCGTAAAGGGTCTTACTGCCACGATTCAAACAAGAGAACTGGAAAGCGGAACTTACTTCCGGGTACGCCTGGGGCCTTACGGCAACAATGAAGAAGCCGTCAAATTCCTCGGCTGGATGAAGGAACTGGACGGCTTCCAGGACAGCTATATTACCGAAGTGTACGTCAGGAAATAGGAGGACTCTTAAGCCGGGTCCTCCTCCGGTTCTCCTTTCTTCACCAATCCCATAATCAAAAAAGCGCTGAACATACACACCATGGCGAAAAGAAAGATTCCCCGAAACCCGGAAAGGTCTATGATAAAGCCTGTGATGGGGGGGGCTAAAATCGCCGCGGTCTGAGAGAAGGTATAGTACAGGCCGGTATAAATTCCCATATCACTGTAGGTGGCCATCTGCCAGAGCATGGGGAAGGAATTGGTGATAATCGAAACCCAGAAGGCGCCAAAGAGGAACATCAGCACCCAGAAGCTCGCCAGCTTTGCCCCGGAGGAAAAGCCCAAGGCGGTGGTAACCGGGTCATGGAAGAAGATGATCAGCAGGATGGCCGTGAGAAATAAAAGACTTATCCGGATAGTCTTTTTTCTTCCGATTTTATGGGCAATAATCCCCGAGGGAATGGCAAAAAGGGCATAGGCGATAGCCACCATTCCCGCCGCCAGGGCGGCGGTGCCTTCGGTGGTCCCCAGGATATCCCGGGAATACTTCCCGATGAAGGGAAGAACTCCCTGGTAACCGATAAACCAGAGGAGCAGGGATAGAAGGATAAACAGGGCGCTTTTATCCCCTGCTCCGGCGATCATCTTCAAGGATTCTTTCACCGAAGTTTTCTTTTCTTGCTTTTCCGTGGCTTCCTTCCGTTCCTTCACAAAAAGAAACAGCAGAATCGTGGCCAGAATGACCAGGATCCCCGAGATGAGAAAGGGCAGCTTTCCCACATAAGACGGCACTGCGGAAGGATCTTTTGACGGAAACAGAATCCTGTTTTCCCCGAAAAGGGGAAGCCGGACATTGAGATCGAAGAGTTTGGCCAGGGCTACGGTACCCACGATGGCAGCGATTCCGCCCATGGTATTTATTACCCCGTTGGCTTCCGAACGAAGATGACCCGGAATGGTGTCGGGCATCAGGGCCACCACCGGTCCCCGGGCGGCCTGTTTGAAAATGTTCAACAGAAAGATAACGATGATCAGAAAGGCCAGGGATTTTAAAGCCGCCGACGGAATAGATGCGAAAAAAACGGCCGTCAGGGGCAGGGTGACGATAATATAGGGCATCCTTCTTCCGATGGGGGTTCGGGTGCGGTCCGAAAGAGCCGAAACGATGGGGATAAGAAACACCGCGAACAGATTATCCAGGGTCATAATAATCCCCACCAACCCCATGGATTTCAGGTAATTACTGAGGAAGATCGGGACATAGGTGTCGTAAAGCGGGTCCATAAGTCCCATGGTGAAGAACCCCAGACCAATGAGAAAGGTGATTTTGTAAAATCCCTTCATGTCTTTTGTACCTTTTTTCATATACCCTCCTGTTGTCTGAGCATAACCATACGACCGGAGCCTGAAGCTGTCAAGATTTATTTCCCTTGAAAAACCAGGGGAAGAACGGGTAGGATATTTCCATGGAAGCCCTGCCATGGAAGAAGGAGTTATCCTCGGCCGTCCGAAATCTTGAGCAGCTGGAAAGGCATCTATCCCTGACGGAAGAGGAGGTGGCCTTCTTTGAAAGACGTAAAGAAGAGCGGCCCCTGCCTTTTCAGGTTACCGGGTACTACCTTTCCCTCATGACCGGCATCCCTGACGATCCCGTGAGAAAGCAGTGTATCCCCCGGGCCGCGGAGTTTCTTCGTTTCCCCGGAGAAACCGACGACCCCCTGCACGAAGGGGAATACAGCCCCCTGCCCCGGTTGGTACGGCGGTACCGGGACCGGGCTCTGATCCGGGTAAACGACAGCTGCGCCGTGTACTGTCGGCACTGTTTCCGCCGGTGCTTTACCGGCGGCGCCGCCGGGGCGATAAGCCGAAAAGAGGTTGATGCAATAGCTGTCTACCTCCGAAACAATACCGAGATAAAGGAAGTGCTTCTCTCCGGCGGGGATCCCCTGCTGCTGGATGATCACCGCCTGGAAGGGCTTCTTGCGAAAATCCGTTATGAGAGGCCCGATCTGCTGTTACGCCTGGCCACCCGGACTCCCGTAACCCTGCCGTCCCGGATCACCGGGGATCTTGTTTCCTTGCTGCGGGGGTATTTCCCCCTGTGGGTGGTTACACAGTTCAACCATCCGGCGGAGCTGACTGCCCGGAGTTCCGCCGCCATGGCGGCTTTCCGGGAGGCGGGAATCCCCTGTCTGAACCAGGCAGTCCTCTTGCGAGGGGTCAATGATAGCGCCGATGTCCTGGAAACTCTATTCCGTGGCCTCGCTTTGCAAGGAATCAAGCCTTACTACCTCTTTCAGGGAGACCTGGCCGAAGGCACCGGTCATTTCAGGGTTCCCCTTCGCGTCGGCTGGTCCATCATAGAGGAGCTTCGCTTAAGGCTTTCCGGCCTGGCTCTGCCGGTGTACGCCGTGGACCTGCCCGGCGGTGGGGGAAAGATCCGGCTGGAAAAAGATCACCTGATAAAGGAAACAGAAGATTGCTATGTCTTCAGGAATATAGAAGGAAAGGAATATACCTACCCGAAGGAAGATTAGCGGATGAAGGATGATACACAGCTCATCTGGACAGAAAAAAGCCGGAAATTGATCGCCCCTTGCAGAATTTTCGACCTCTACCAGGTCTTCCGAAGGTCTCCCGATGGACGGGAGGTGGACATCTATTTACTGGACACTCCGGACTGGGTAACCGTTCTTCCCCTGGTGAAGAAAAACGGCAGGGATCATTTTCTCATGGTCCGGCAGTTCCGTCAGGGCTCCGGGAGCATCACCATGGAGTTTCCCGCCGGCACCGTGGAAAGCGGCGAAAATCCGGAAGATACGGCCCTGAGGGAACTGGCCGAAGAGACCGGCTACGGCTTTGACAGGCTCACACTGTTGGGAAAGGTGAATCCTAACCCCGCCTTTCTGAACAATACCTTTTATGCCTTTCTGGCCGAGGGGGTGGCACAGATTCAGAAACAGGAATTGGATAAAGACGAGATTATTCGTCCTGTGCTTATTCCCGCCGATGAGGTTATCCGGAACCTGGGCACCGGTGAATATATCAACGGCACCCAGATGGCGGCCCTGTTGTTTTATCTGCGAAGCCTTCACCCCGGCGGACAGTAGAAAAAACTATCATTCTTTCAGGAATACTGTTATAATGCCAGGTATCCATGGGCGCAAAAGGCTTTTTTCCCATAACCGCCAAGGTCAATCTTATTATTATTGTCAGCCTTGTGCTGGGCATCGGGTCCACAACCTTTTACTTTGCCCGATCCCTTTTCCTGACCATCGATAATTCCACCACCGGTAATTTAGACCAGCAGTCCCGGATTCTCTATAACGCCATAGAGAATTTTATGCTCCCCGGGCAGGCTCCTTTGGCGGTCAACTTCTTTTCCGGCGTGGAATCCACCAATCCCGATTATCGAATCATGCTCTACCGAAGAGACGGGGCACCGGCTTTCAGTGATAACGCCACCATAGCCGAGGTGAATGAGCGGCTCGGAAGGGAACGGTTCAGACCCCGGACTGAGCCGGCTCTTCAATACGACCCGCCGGTGCTTAACTATTTTTCTCTTGCCGCGGCAAACCCTCCGGAGACCGCCGTCTTCCGGACGGTGGAATTGGAGAAACATTATTTCAATGTGTATAAACCCCTGATTAACCTCCCCAAGTGCACGGCCTGTCATGGCGCTGACCATACCATTCGCGGTGTCATCGGTATCAGGAACGATATTACCGACGCGATACGATCTCAGCGTTCTTCCATGGTTATCTCCGGGAGCCTTTTCCTGGGGTTGGTGATAGTCCTGGCCGTGGTGCTGGCTATTTTTCTGAAGAGAACCGTGCTCCAGCCGATTCAGGTA
>JAFGDJ010000211.1 GCA_016932135.1 Spirochaetales bacterium
CTGGCCGGGTGTTCGGAGGATGAAGCCCTGAAAAGGCGGCTTATCCAGGTCTTCAGAAGCTCCGAACTGGACCGTTGGGTAGGGAACCTGGTCAGCCGGGGAGAATCGTGGGAAAAGGAACTGCACTACGCCATTCCGCCGAAAGAGGACCTGAAGGATACGGTGACACCCCGGGAGCGGTTTTTACAGGTTCACGGATCGGTCTTCAGGGCGGGAATGAAAGATGCGGCCGAAGAAAAATCGGACGGCCGGGTGCTCCTGGTGCTCCATGATATCACCGAGCTCAAAAGGCTGGAACAGATCCGTAAAGATTTCGTGGCCAATGTATCTCACGAACTGAAGACCCCTATTACTTCTTTGAAAGGGTACGTGGAAACCCTGCTGGACGGGGCTCTGGACGACCGCCCGAAGGCGGAAGAGTTTCTTCGGATCATTGCCTCCCAGACCGAGCGGATAAACGCCATTGTAACGGATCTCCTGAGCCTTTCACGGCTGGAGCAGGCCGGCTCAACCTTGGAAAAGGAACCTCTCCCCGGGAGATCTCTTTTAGAAAGCGCCCTGGGGGTTTGCCGCAGAAAAGCCGAGGAAAAGCGTATCACCTTTGACCTGGTGTGCCCGGAGGAATTGTTCGTGCCGGCAAACACACTGCTCATCGAGCAGGCCCTGGTGAATTTAATCGATAACGCCGTAAAATACAGCAATGCCGGATCGGTGGTGCGGTTGACGGCAAAAAACGAAGGAAAGACGGTGACGTTTCAGGTAGAGGATTCGGGCTGCGGTATTCCGGAAAAAGATCTCCCCCGGCTCTTTGAACGATTTTTCCGGGTCGACAGGGCCAGGAGCCGGGAGCTTGGGGGGACGGGCCTCGGTCTGGCCATTGTGAAACACATCGCCCTGGCCCATGGGGGATCCGTGGGAGTGTCCAGCGTCGAGGGAAAGGGGGCCGTCTTTACCCTTCGCATACCTTCTGCCGGCCTGTCCGGTTCCAGTCCTGCCGGGGGATCAGTACCTTCAGAGCTGTAAAAGTAAAAATTTTTTTACCGCATCAGGGGTGACACCATACACTAAGCGAGGTTTTGCTGATATACTTGCCTTCGTCTGTTCATCCGGAATAATCTTCAGAGGAATTCCTCCCCGGAGCAAGAGGCGCCGGTTGTTTTTTTCATCATGCGGAGGTAGAAGCGTCCTTGGACATCCTATTCGGTCAGTTTCTCGCCCTTCTGACGGCTGCCTGTTTTGCCTACGCCAGCCAGGTATGGTCCTTCAGCGGAAAAATCATCGGTTCGACCCGGGTAGCCCACGTGAGGCTGTGGCTTGCCCTGCCGATGGTTCTGATGGTTCATTTTCTCTTTCACGGCAGTCTTTTCCCCCTGGGGCTGCAGCCTAAGGCTTACCTCTTCTTTATTCTTTCCGGCCTCTGTGGTTTCGCCCTGGCCGACTTGTTTATCTTCAAGGCCCTGGTGGTTCTCGGAGCCCGGCAGACCCTGGTTATCCTTATTTTGAGTCCTCTCTTCGGAACCCTGGTCTCATGGTTTTCTCTGCATGAGAGAATATCCCCCTTACAGATCCTGGGTATTGTTGTAATCGTAGTGGGAGTCATGGGGGTGGTCTATGAAGAGGGGAAAGCCGGTAAGGTAGGCGGCAGGAAACACCAAGGGCTGGGAGTTTTCTTTGCCCTGGTGGGGGCCTTTTCCCAGTCCAGCGCGAATGTTCTCTCCAAGCACGGGTTCCTGTATGATGTCCACCCCGTTTCTGCGGGGGTTCTGCGGATAGTCTCTGGCCTGGCCGGGCTCTTCCTTTTCTCCCTGGTGAGGGGGAAACTTGTCAACGATTTTTCACGACTGGAGGGGAAAAGGGTTCTTCTCCTTCTCTCCGCGGCCTTTATCGGGCCGGTCCTGGGGGTGGTTGTCTCTCTGTACGCCCTTCGACTCGCTCCGGTGGGGGTGATCAGCGCCCTTATGCAGATGTCCCCGGTGCTGCTTCTGCCGGTGGATCGTTTTGTCTATAAGCACCGGGTTTCCCTGAAAGCGGTGGCCTGGACGGTATGCGCGGTCGCCGGAGTGGTGATTCTCTTTATCATTTGAAATACCGAAACCGATGTTTTTCTCCTGTTTTACCATGCGGAATATTGTTTCAAAAATTGACGATATTCTGAAAAGGCGCTATAATGGGATTTTACTTGCATCGGGATACGGAATGACCTCCCGCGACAAGGATAAAACATGGAGGAAGACAGAATGAAGATCATGGTGATCAACCCCAACAGTTCAAAAGAAATGACCGCTTCCATCAGAACGGTGCTGGAAAAAATCAAGCGGCAGGATACTCAGCTCACCGTCACCTGTCCCGATAAGGGGCCTATAGAAATCTCCTCTGCCTTGGATGAGATCCACGCGGCCTACCACATGATGGACCTGGTCCGCCAGGCTAACAAGGAAAACTACGACGCAGTTATCGTGGCTTGTTTTTCCGATCCCGGGCTCACGGCAGCTAGAGAGGTGTCGGATATCCTGGTGGTGGGAATTGAAGAGTCGACGATGCATGTGGCGGCGACTTTAGGATACCGGTTTTCCATCCTTACTCCTGGTCCCAGGCGAATCCCCAGCAAATACAACGACGCCTGGAGAAATAAACTCTATTATAACCTGGCGTCGGTGCGAGCCCTGGGCATGACCGTAACAGAAACCGATTCGAAACCCGAAGAAGCTCAGCAGCGAATCCTCGAAGTTGCCCGGCAGGCGGTTGAACAGGACGGAGCGGAAGTAATTATCCTGGGATGCGCGGGAATGGTCGGCTACGCGGAAAAAGCGGCCCGGGAATTGAATGTGGTGGTCCTGGACCCCACTTCTACCGCTCTCAAGTACACGGAAGCCCTGGTAGACCTGGGGGTAGCACATTCCAAGCGCGCCCTGTACGCCACGCCCATGGAGAAGGAATACCGCTGAGGGCTATCCGGCCATCCAGCCCCCGTCGACCAGGAGATTGACGCCGGTGATGTAGGTTGCTCCGTCACCGGCGAGGAAGAGGGCTGCCTTGGCCACATCCGACGGTACGCCCAGCCTGGGAAAGGGGGTGCGGCTCTGGGAGTATTCCACCGAATCGGATGATATTAAAGGTTTCCCGGTAAGAATTCTCCCCGGAGCCAGGGCGTTGCAGATGATGTGCTCCTTGGCGTAATCCACGGCGATCTGACGGGTCATATACACCACCGTACTCTTGCCAACCCCGTAGGCAAAGTTTCCCGGTGCGCAGATCATTCCGTGCTGGGACGAGATGTTGATAATTCTGCCGCGGGCTTCATTTCTGATCTCCTGGGTGAGCATTTGCTGAACCGCCCGTTTACAGCAAAAGAAGACACCCTTGGCGTTGATGTCCATAACCCGGTTCCAGTCTTCTTCCGTCGTCTCCACCAGGGGTTTATCCACTGCGATGGCGGCGTTGTTCACCATGATATCCAGGCGTCCGAAGCGTTCCACCGTTTGGCTGACAAGATTGTCCACTTCCGTCCATTTCGATACGTCTGTCGGAATAAACAAAGCCGATCCCCCGGCTTGCTGAATGCAGTCGGCCGTAGGTTCGCCTCCTTCCTTCACCTTGGTGGTAATGTCGGCTACGATTACTTGGGCTCCTTCGGCGGCGAAGAGAAGGGCTATCGATCTCCCAATGCCGGAGGCGGCGCCGGTAACCACGGCGGTTTTCCCCGCCAGGCTTTTGGTTTCCATGGGTGTTTCCTTTTTTCTTGACATAAAAAAACTGCGGAAAAAGAGTATATTTAAGGTAGCAATTCGGTCAAGCGGTAATTTTATCCTTGACAGGATGTTTAAACAAGGTTCTAATAATATGGAATGACGTTCCGCAAAGCGGTTTTTTATAACCCCCTGGGAAACGGCGGACTTGAAAAGAAAGGGAAGGGTGATTGTATGGAAACAGGGTTCCGGGAAGGTGTCGATAAGGACTTATTGAGCCGATGGGGCGTCGATGCTCTTCTCGTGGCGGGTGCAGATTCTCTTGTCTATCTCTTCAACCTGGAATTCCCCTTCTCAACACAATTTCCCGAAAAGCCCGTGCTGGTCCTTTCCGTGAAGGGCAGGGATCCCTTGCTTTACTGTCCTTTTGAATTCCGCCGGGCGGCGCTGGATCAGGGTTGGAAGGCGGAAATTGTTCACTACAGCGACGGTCTGCAAGATCCCTGGGCCACGGCAGCCAGGACACTGTCAGAACGAATCAACGCTTCCGGAGCCGGGGGGATCACCGTGGGTTGTGAACTCCGTCGGATTCCCGAGGTCTTCTTTGCCGCCCTCAGAGAGGGGTGCGGCAAGGCAAGATGGAAGGGTATCGACGGGCCTCTGGATGATCTTCGTTCAGAGAAGTCCCCGGCGGAGGTGGGGCATCTCAAGGAAGCGGCCGAGCAACTGGAATACGGCTTGGTGGGGGCCTTGCAGCACCTGGAGGGGAGCCTGGAGGAAAACGGGTATACCCTGGCGGAATTCTGCGAGCGCATTCGGGTACATGTGTACGAATCCGGGGGAACAGCCTCCGGGTTGTCCGCCGCTGCCGCCGGTACGGGGAAGACCCTCTGGTATTCCCTGCCCCGGGGTAAATTCATACCCGGAGAGCTCGTCCGCCTGGAAGCTTCTTCTCGCTATAAGGGTTGGTGGGCCGTTACTTCCCGGATGATAACCCTGGGCGAAGCGGATGCGCTGCAGCAGCGTTCCTTTAGGGAAAATATGCTTTTAAGAAACCGGGCTCTGGAACTGCTGGTTCCTGGGACCACCGGCGCAGAAATTTTTCATGCCGTCCATGACCTGGCCGCATCGGAAGGAATCCCCTTTCGGGATGAATTCGGTCTAGGCCACGGTATCGGCACGGCTGAGAGGGAATCCCCCTTCCTGTCTCCGGACGATGACACGAAATTGCGGGAGGGCATGTGCCTTGTTCTGGCGGTATATACCGAGGGCCCCGGCAGAGAGCTTATCTGTGTAAAAGACACCTATTGCCTGCAGGCCGCCGGGCCTCTCTGTTTGAGCGCTTACTTTTCCTGGGACACCCTCTACGAGGTTACCGGCTTCCGGTCGGCCCATTGAACATGATGAGGATGTGAAGAATGAAAGCCTTGGGAACCATCGATAAAGTGCGGCGGGAACTGGAGCGGACCTCCATGGATGCCCTGCTGGTGTTTGGAACGGATAATATCCGTTATCTCACCGGGGCCGTGCTGCCCTTTCTCCATTCCTGGCCGGCGGACAGCCTTGCCGTGATGTGTTTTCGTCATGGTAATCCTGTGTGCATCGCTCCGGAGCAGTTGAAAGATACAGTGAAATATGGAGGAAACATTTCAAATGTCCAGGGGTATGATGATATCTTCGGTCTTCCCGGCAAGGTGAAGGAATGCCTTGAAAAATATACCGGCACGGAAGCCTCGGTGGGCATCACCTTGCGGCGTATTTCCTCCGAAACCTACGGGCGTTTATGTGAAACTGAAAACCCGGGTTGCTTTATTCCGGCGGATGACTGGTTCGCCCGGCTGCGGATGGTGAAAACCCCGGCGGAGCGGGCTTTGCTTGAAAAGGTGGCCTTCAAGACCGATCACGGCCTGGCGGGAGCGGCTCATCACGTCATGGTATACGCACCCCGGGTGGAAAAGGGGCTTTCGGAGATTATCCGGGTGCATTGTGTCGAGCGGGGTTTGGATATGACGGGATATGAAGCCCTGGCCGTGGGGGCTTCCGGGTCCCATGCGGCCCTGCATTGGCCCGATGTTCCGTATTACGGTGTCGGCCGGGGGAAGATGCTGAAGGAAGGCGAATTTGTCCGAATGGAAATAAGGACCAATCTGAACGGCTACTGGTCCGATGCCGCCCGAATGCTCATCATGGGCCTTCCCGACCGCCGGCAGGCCGAAGCCTATGGGCAAGTCCGGGAGATGAACCGGGAAAGCCTGCGGATTCTCCGCCCGGGGGTGAAGTGTTCCGAGGCTGCGGAAGAAGCCCTGGAATATGCTCGAAGGCAGGGAATCGACCTGGACTGGGAACACGGCCTGGGCCATGGCGTCGGTGTCAGCCCGGTCGAGCCGCCTTATCTGGATCCTTCGGATTCCACGGAACTGGAAGAGGGAATGGTCCTGGTGCTGACGGCCGGTGTAAAAGGAAGCGAGTCGGAACTGATCAGGTCCTATGATACCGTGGTGTTGGAACCCGGCGGAGCCAGGCTTACCGGCTGGTACAAGAAATGGGATGAGCCTTACAAGGCGGCCCGTTCGTATCAACACGGCGGAGGTTGAGCTGTCTTGGTTGACATTAACAGTCGGGAATGATATTTTAATTATGAAACAACGTTCCGACATATGAAATGTATGTAAAAAGGTCCGATTCCAGACATTGGAGGGTTGTATGAATCAGAAGATGCCCTTTTCTTCGTCCCTGAAGGCGGGACCTTTCGTGTTTGTGTCGGGTAAAATCGGTATGAACGGCGAAACCGGAAAGCTCGCCGAAGGCGGTGCCCGGGGGCAGACTTTTCAGATCCTGAAGAATCTCCAGGCTGAACTTGCACGGTACGGACTGGATCTGAAGGATGTGGTGAAGACGACGGTCTTTCTAACCGATATGCGATTCTTTGAAGCCATGAATGAAGCCTACCGCTCGGGCTTTCCTGAGCCGCTTCCTGCCCGTTCGTGTGTAAGTGTCTCCGGGCTTCCCCACCCCGACGCCCTGGTCGAAATTGAATTGATAGCTCTGGCGGAGGAACAATGAAATACCGTTTCCATTACGTGGATGCCTTTACGACAAAACCCTTTGAGGGCAACCCCTGCGCCGTTTTTCCCGAAGCCACGGGATTATCGGATGAGGATATGCAGAATCTGGCGAAGGAAACGAATCTGCCCGAAACAGCCTTTGTCTTTTCGTCCGACCAGGCG
The DNA here is from genome assembly GCA_016932135.1 of Spirochaetales bacterium. Lineage (GTDB taxonomy): Bacteria > Spirochaetota > Spirochaetia > JAFGDJ01 > JAFGDJ01 > JAFGDJ01. The sequence continues at coordinate 6,914 of JAFGDJ010000211.1, forward strand.
GATTTCAAGGTTCGTTATTTCACTCCCCGGCAGGAAATACCCTTTGCCGGTCATCCCACCATAGCTACCGCTTTCGTGCTGGCCAGGGAAGGGTATATTCCCTTGACAGCCGGAAAGATTACCGTCAGGTTCGAATTCAATATTGGGGTGTTGCCGGTGGAACTTCGCTCGTCCGACAGCGGTATGCTGGAAGGCGCGGCCATGCGGCAGATGCCGCCGGAGTTCGGCGCTACGCTGGATTTCGCAAGCCAGGCCCACCTGCTGGGTCTTGAGGCGGCCGATGTTCTTCCCGGAGTAAACGCCCAGGTGGTCAGCACCGGCGTTCCTTTTCTCATGGTTGCCCTGCGAACCCCGGAAGCCGTGAAAAATGCGGTCATGGATCGTCCCGGGCTGAAAAAGCTGACCGAGAATCTTCCGGCGAAGGTCCTCTTTGTCTTTTGCCCCCGGGGCTTCACGTCGGAGGGAGACACCTTCGCCCGGCTGCTGGATCCCGATAACGCGGGGGAAGATCCTTTCACCGGGTCGGCCACCGGATGCATGGGTTCGTTCCTATACCGTTACGGCCTGGTAAACAAAAACCGCCTGGTGTGTGAGCAAGGGCACCTGCTCGGGCGGCCGGGTTCCGGGATTTTGGAACTGGAGGGCACGCCGGAGCGTATTACCGGAATCACTCTGTTTGGAAAAGCAGTAACGTCCTTTACGGGGGAGTATAATAAGGCTTCGTCTGAAGACCGGCTCTCGCCCGGACTATAAAACCGATCAGGAGGTCGAGGGAGATGAAAAAGAATCCCTGGGAACTTCCGGCCCAATCACCGGAAGACTATTTTTTTGTTGAAGCAAAACGAGGAAGGGAGTTCATTGTCCGGTTACCCGACGGTGCGGATCCGCTGAAGGCCATTTCCAAGTTCGCTTCGGATCACGGCATACGTTTCGGTAAGGTCCATGCCGCCTACATGGGGGCCTTCAAGCCGGCCAAGTATCTCGCCTGGGCACCGGATGCCCGGGACCCGAAAAACTGGCACCACGAAGAAGTGGCTACGGTGGAAAACCTGTCCATGCTGCTCGCCTGCGCGGGGATGATAGGGGTCAAGAAAAACTACCGGGGTGAAGAAGAATCCTTTGTGGCTCTCCATTTCGTATCCGGCGGAGCCTGGGATACCGCCACCTTCGGGGGGCACCTCTTTGAGGGAACAAAGATAGCCGGTGTCATGGCTTTTTATATTACCGAGATCGTCGGTATAGATGTTATTCCCCCGACCCAGGAAGAAGGGACGGATCAGGACGGTTTTCCCGAAAACTGGTACAGGCAGGTGTAATCTTCTCATTCCCGTGGCCGGTTTTAGAATGCCGCATAGTGGAACGGTATTCAAAAAAATGAGATTTTTCTGGCGTATTCCGGGATTAGGGGCTATAATGAAATGAAACCCTGGAAGTGGGTTTCCAATATTATCAATAAAGGAAGGAAGAGGTTATGAAAAAGAAAGCAGTATTGTTTCTGGTAATTCTTCTTGCCGTTTTGCCGACACTGTTCGCCGGAGGGCAGAAGGATGCCGCCGAAGGGGACATGAAAAAAATTACCGTCGGTGTGAACAGCGAAAACCCGCCCTGGATTTTCGCCGAAGACGGAAAAATGACCGGTTTCGAAGCGGATATCCTCGAGGAATTCGCCCGCCGGGCAGGGTATGAAGTGGAATATAAGAGTGCTCCCTTCTCTACGGTGCTTACGGGTGTTCAGTCGGGCCAGTGGGACATCGCCATGTCTTCCATCTGGGTCAAGGCGGAACGGGCCGCGGTGATGGATTTCGCCGATCCCTACTATGATTCGGGTATCGGTCTCATGACCCGGAAGGACGGAATCCAGAGCTTTAAAGAGATGAAGGGAAAGAAGTTCGGATCCGACACCGGATCGATGAATGAGACCTGGCTTATTGAAGCCCAGGATAAATACGGACCCTACACCATCAACAGTTACGATTACTGGGTTGACGCAGCCCTGGACCTGGAAGCCGGCCGGATCGACGGCGTGGTTGTCGACGACCCCATCGCCCTGTATTACATCAAGCAGCATCCCGATTCCGGACTGGTTATGAAGTTGTACATTCCCGATTTCAAGGCGGGACAGGCCCTGGCTTTCCAGAAGGGTTCTCCCCTGCGGGAAGAATTCAACAAATACCAGGATGAAATGAAAAAAGACGGAACCCTGGCGGAAATTCACCGGAAATGGTTCGGTGTCGATCCTCCCGCCGACAGTTCAACTGTCAATATCTGGCCTCCGTATATGCCCAATGAGAAACCCACCAAATAAAAAGGTGGCGATGAAAGCTTGACGAAGGTTATCCGGCGGCGTAAGCTGCCGGATAACAATCCTAATACTAACATATGTAGTGGAAAACAATGATATCAGTTGACAATCGGGAAATCGAAGCGAGAGAAAAATTCCTCCGCAGTCACCCGCTGTGGTTTCAGATCATTCGGAAGCCTCTCTTCCTCTGTGTGTCTTTCCTTTTGTTGGTTCTTTACGCGGTTATGCTGCCGGAGCGGGAAGCCGTATCGACTGCCGCTTTATCCGCCCTTCTCGGGGGGTTCGTTTTTCTCATCCTCCTTTGGAGCGCTAACTTCCTTTCCGACGGCAGTAAACCGGAAGCCCTTAAAATGGCGGTCTCGCTTCTTCTTATCGGTGTGCTGGGCTGGCTGTTCTACGCCTATTCCGGCGCGCAATGGGATAAGCTGGTGGACTTCTTCTTTAACTGGAAAAAGCTCTCGGGAAACTGGCGGCTTCTCTTCAAGGGGATGGGAGTCACCCTGCTCCTGGCGTTGATTTCAGCTGTAGGGACCGTCTTTTTCGGCCTCCTGGTGGCTATTCTGCGTCAGTTCAAGAGCAAAACCATGAATCTCTTTCTGAAAATCTATGTAGATGTTTTTCGATCTGTTCCCATGATCGTAGTGATGGTGATCTTCTTTTTCGCCCTTCCCTATATCGGCATCAGTTTGGGATCCATCGTTTCCACCGTGGTGGCTCTTTCCCTGGGGTACGGCGCCTACGCGTCGGAATCCTTCCGGGCGGGGATCGAATCGGTCTCCTCCGGTCAGGTGGAAGCCGCCAGGTCCCTGGGGCTCAGCCGTTGGCAGACCATACGGATGATTATTATGCCCCAGGCAATTCCCGTGGTTATACCGCCCCTGACGGGTAACCTCGTGGCCATGTTGAAAGAAACGGCCGTGGCTTCTATCGTGGCGGCTCCGGAGCTCCTCAAACGAGCCCGGGAACTGTATACCAGTAAAACGAATCCAACACCTCTGATTGCCGCGGCCTTGATTTATCTTTTAGTGCTCGTTCCCCTGGTACGGGTAGTGAATATGTTGGAAAAGAGGGTGAAGAATAAATGAGCAAACCTGA
>JAFGDJ010000212.1 GCA_016932135.1 Spirochaetales bacterium
CGGTGTCCATACGAAGAGTCCAATTTTACCGAAAAACCGGTAAAACAGGAGGATCATCAAAAAGTTTACCCCCAGCATCAGAAACCACAGAATTTCGTTGGACGGGGGAATACAACCGATAGAGAGAGCCATAGGTCTTCAGTTTACCTTGCTGTGTTTGTCCCGGTACTGCACCAGCTGCTTCTTCAGGGCGGGGAAGATCTTCACGTTATTCTCTTCGAAAACCTTTCTTTTATCCACATAGTCTTTTACCGCTTGGGCATATTGATCGGGAACGTTAAAGGTTCCGAAATGATTCAGGGCGGTCCTGGGGGAAGGGCTGTGAAAAGCCCCTCCCCTCTCGTTGGCACAGACCTTCAGTTCTTCGATCCAGATCTCCAGGACCACATCGCCATCCTGGTCCGTGCCCCGTCTTTTATGTCTCGTAGAATAGATAACCGCTTTCATACAGCCTTAATCGAAGGAAAAAGCTCCGGTTATCCCCTGGATAAAGGCTCCATCCAGCTCCAGGTCGCCGAAGAGTTTCTCCAGGGCCTTGGTGTTCGCCTGGCTCCAGTTGAGACCGCCGCCCTTGGCTTCCGGGGTCTCGTAGGTAAAAATGCTCTTTGATTGCCTCATCACCGAAAAATTACCCTTGACGTAAATAATGGTGAATCCGTAATCGTTGGGCGGAGCGTTCCGGTATTCCAGGTTAAAGGTCAGGGTATAGGTTTTGTCTCCCGCTCCTTCCTCGATCTTTACGGGCAGGGTTTTAGAAAAGAGAGCCTTGGCGGTGTTGTACACCGCGCTTTGAGAATATCCGGGATCCACGTCCCCCCCGGCGGAAACAATGAGCTCGGCTTTTTGCTGCCGGATATCCAGGAGAAAATCCCGCTGTGCCACAATTATTTCGGTCTTCACGCTGCCGGGTCGAATACCGAACTCTGAAAGATCCAACGTCGCCGTGAGGTAGCTCTTGCCCACGGAAAAGCCGGAAAAATTGACGTTCTCGGAATAAGTCCCTGTTTTATCCGTCACAACCTTGAGGGATGGTCCGTCGGCCATGTCCTTAGCCTTGATAATGAAGGCCAGCTGTCCCGGCTGAAGTCCCAGGACGGAAGAAACCTTCAGGCTTAGCCTGGCGGGCCGCCCGGCTTCCGTTTCGACAGCCGCGGGTGATACCTGAACGGACAGGCTGTTCACATGAGTGCCTATCTGCCGTTCCAGGAGATCAATCAGGGAACCCGACTCGCCGGATAAAGAAGTTTTGATCATACCGGTATAGGGCGATTCGGCCACGATGCTCCAGCCCCTGGCCAGCAGGGTGAGTCTTTCGGCCACACTGACTTGAGGGTTTCCTAAGGCCGGGGCCACCAGATCCTGAACCCGTTTATCCAGCTCTCTCATTTCCCGCTGCTGGATTTCCGCCCATTTCGCCTTGTTGATCCTTACATAATACCAATAGCCCCAATCGGGAGCGTAAAAGGAGTCCATAATTTCCACAGCCTGGAGATTCTGGGCTACCGTTTCGTTGATTTGAACATCCGCCGAGCGGGATACCCCTCCGGCACCATCGTCCACTTCCCGGAAAGAAGTCTCGGATTTGATGTTTGTGGAAATAGCTGCCGCCAGGTTGGTCATAGCGTTCTTTCTGGCCACTTCGTTATCTTCCGCCTGGTTTCCCATGTTGGACGAACCGATCCCGATAAAATAGGCGTTATCGGCGGGAAAACTGGTTACCCATGCCGGAGCTCGCGAGCTTCCCGCACCACCGCTGGAAGGGGCACTCGCGCAGGCACTGAAAAAGCAGACTGCCGCCAGAAGAGTGAGAGCGGCGGTTACGGTAAAAATCTTTCCTTTCATCGTCGGCTTCCTTTATTACGATTTTCTGGTATTTTTATCCCTCGGACACAAGGCAAGGGAATAATAATTCGCACCGTCCGGCGATACCCAACGGGCGAAGACATAGAAACCAAGAACCACGGCCTCGGAGACCTCCTGCCGTTTCTGCGCAAAAGCGGTTCCCACGGTGTCCACCTCGATATCCCGCCGGTCCGTGGATTGCCGGACGGAAATTTGCCGAATGATTTCCTCCAGGGCCCGGTCATCCGCGGCGGCTACCGAGGTATCGAACCTGCCGGTTCTCTGGGCTACCCCAACCCCCACGTAATACCCCGAAATGGAAGGAAAATCTTTCACCCAGGCTGGTTCCCCGCCTACCGGAGAAAAGGAATAAGGCACCGTCGGCATGGTATATCCATCCAGGCTCGCCAGGATATAGGACCCGTTCCTGTCCTGCATTTCCCGAAGGATCACCAGTTTATCCACCAGTTCTTCCGCCAGGTCCCGGTCGTAGAGGATATCCAGGTCTTCCAGATAAAAGAGGTCCCGGTTGTTTTCATTCACCAGGAAGGTAGAGACGGCCTGGACCGCGACAAAACGGGAAGCCTGAACGGCGGCGTTCTGCAGGCAGAAACCCCATTCATCGTCCCGATTGGACATCCTGGGTGAGGCGGCAAAAAAGACGGGAAGTTCTCCCTGGGGAGGTGTTTGAAGAAAGGAAACCCAGGAAGGGGACGAAAAATCAGCGGCACTCTCCAGGACTACCCTGGAGGATTCGGTCCCGACGGACACACAGGCTAGGCATATCATAGCGCAGAAAAGAACTGATAATGCTCTCAAATCACGCTCCCCCGACTGTCTAAGAACTTTTGCTTAAGGATACTGTAGCAGGAAAACTCCATCATGAAAAGACTTACAGCACCGAGGAACCGGGGTGAAGAAAAAAAACGGGCGCATTTCCCCGAGAGGAAAGGCGCCCCGTGGTACCGAAATTAGCGGACGGGCTCGGATTGAGGCGGGTTGTTTTCTAACTCGTGGTTCAGCCGATCCACCGCCTGGGCTGCTTTGAATTCAGCGAAGGCCGCTCCTTCGTTCCGCACAAAGGAATCTTCCGCCGCGTCAAGTAAGGCCTGCTTCGGATACTGCATAAGAACCCATACTCCGCCGTCTTTATCCTGCTCCATTCGAACGGGTGTAGCGCCGGAAAGGGTCTGATCGGTAATTTCCTTGGTTACGGTCTCAAGGAACTGAATTGTCTGGGTGTCACCATCCACTCCGGCTTCCTGGGCATAACTGATAACGGCGGATTGAATGGTTGTTTCAACCTGCTTGGCGATATCAGCCCGGGCGTTGGTCTGAGCCACCGTCCGAGACAGGGCAAAGGTGGACTGCTTGCCGTAACCCACTCCAAAGATAGCGTCGGAAGCTACGGGAGGATTAAGAACAAAGTCCGGCAGGCCGCTGACCTGATCGGACGCGCAGGACGCGACGAGAATAAGGGCTATTCCCGCCAACAGTATTAGGGTTAATCGTTTCATCGATGGTCTCCTTTTCTCTTCTAAAATACTATATAAGAATAATATCCCTCCCCAGGGCTTTTATCAAGGCTAAAGAATAAATTCTTTCTCCTTTGACAAAAATCACTTCAAAGGCTACTATCCTTACCATGGCCAGAACGAAAACCTATTACTATCTTGTGGATAAATTGAACGATCAATCGGCGCCTAAAATCAGGTCTGCCCTGAAAGCCCTGGAATCGGTGGAGGACGTGCGCCCCCGCCTCGCTTCGGGGATTATCGAGGTGGACGCTAAGAAAGACGTGGAACAGGAATTGAAGATGGCGGCGGAAATCGCCGGATGCATCTTCAGGACCAAGGTTCAAAAGAAACAGGTTCGCTGAGAGAACAGTCGGTAATTTCTACCACCCGGTCTTTCAATCCGTAGAAAGTCATCAGCTCATCCAGCAGGGGACGTCGGATAACCAGCACCAGGGTTCCGGCGTATTTCCTCAAGACTTCCCTCAGTACGGGGCCGAAGCCCTTTCCTTTCAGTTCCTGGGGACCCAGTTCATCGATAACCAGCATGTCCGACCCCACTCCCCGAAGAATCACCTCGGAAGCCCGGCGAAACCCCTCGTCGGAAAAGTGAAAGGACCCGGTGGCCTCTTCCGAATCGAGCTTCTCCCGGGATACCAGGAGAAAACGCTCACCATCCTTAATATCCACGGCCATGTAGGCCTCCTTACGGCCGTCCCGCATCAGGGCTTCCGAAAGGACCCCCGCGACGGAAAGCCCCCGGGCCAGAGAAGAACGCAGATATTCTTTGAGCTTTCCGGTTTTTCCGGCATCCACGGGTCCGGTGAAGATATGGATTTCAGGTCCGGCGGCACTCATACCCTCTGATTATAGCGGTATAACCCTCGGTTGAAAAGCCGGCGTTATCCGTGATAGAACAGTGCCATGAGTCATACAGGGGAACTGGTGGTATCTTTTCTGGGATGGTCGGGCAGCGGTAAAACCACCTTTATCGAAGACTGTATAAAAGGCCTTACAAAGCGTGGATTGAAGGTTGGAGCTCTGAAGTCCACCCATCGAGAGGTCGGGCTGGACTTCCCCGGAACGGACAGTTATCGTTTCCGGAGCGCCGGAGCGGTAGAGGTCTGCCTTTTGGCGGCTAACGGATCGGCCCTGTTCTGTTCCTCCGGCGAGATGGATCGAGGGGATTTTCCCCGGCTTTTTAAAGGTGCTGATATCATTCTCGCCGAAGGGTACCACGGTTCTTCGGATCTGCGCTTCGAGGTGTTCCGGCGGGGGTTCCCCTCCCAGGATATGAAAATACCAAAAGAACAACTGGACGGGGTTATCACCGAGGACGATGAGACCCTTCACCTTTTTAAAGAGCTGGGAAAACCGGCTTTTTCTCCGGCCCGGCCGGAGGAATTCTTCGTCTACCTTCTTTCCAGGATCCTCCGCCGATGAAACGGGGGAACCTTAAGTCGACCGTTTATATTTCAGCCTTCGCCGCCCTGATGGTCCTGGGAGTCTTTATCCGCATTCCCCTGGGGCCGGTGCCTATTGTCATGACCAATTTCTTCGTTCTTCTGGCGGGATATCTTCTGGGTCCCGTTTCCGGTTCGGCGGCGGTCCTTCTGTACCTGTTTCTCGGTGCCGCGGGACTCCCGGTGTTTTCCGCCGGGGGCGGCGCCGCATTGTTTCTCGGACCCACGGGGGGCTACCTGGCGGGATACCTGCCCGCCGCCTTGCTGACGGGTTTCCTTGCCGATAAGAATCGACGCAACAAAACCTGGGCGGACATACTGATCTTTACCCTGGGAGCCCTGATCATCTACCTGCCCGGGGTGCTCTGGCTGAGCCATGTCACCGGTCTTCCTTTTAAGGCATCCCTGCAAACGGGGATGCTTCCCTTCCTCCCGGGGGATATCCTTAAGATCGCCGCGGCCACGGCGGTGGCGCGACGCCTGAAGAACTATCTTCCGGAACTTTTTCCCCCGGCAAAGAACGGGCGGGATCAATGAAGATCATCGAAACTCAGGGCCTGGGGCATCGTTTCCCCGACGGCACTCTCGCATTAAACGGGGTAAACCTGGTGGTGGAGAAAGGGGAATTCACGATCCTGGCAGGGAGAAACGGATCGGGTAAAACCGTTCTGATGAAACACCTGAAAGGGCTCCTGACTCCCAGTAGCGGCAGGGTGTTGATTCATGGCGCGGACCTGCGGCACCTTCCGCCGGAATACAGGACTACCGTGGGATTGGTGTTTCAAAACCCGGATTCCCAGTTTGTCGGTCAGACGGTGATGGAAGATCTTCGTTTCGGGCCGGAAAATCTCCGGCTCCCGGAAGAGGAGATTCAGCGGAGGGTGCAGCGAGCGCTGGACATTACCTCCCTGAGGGACAAGGCAGATCGGCGGCCCCACACGCTTTCGGGGGGGGAAAAACGGCGGCTCGCCGTGGCCGGGGTCCTGGCCCTGGACCCGGAGGTCCTGGTGCTGGACGAACCTTTTTCAGGTCTCGACCTGGAAGGAACGAAAGACGTGCTGCGGGGAATTCTGGCTTTACACGACCTGGGGCATACCATCCTTTTAATCACCCATGAGGTGGAGAAGGTCTTAGCTCATGCCGGCCGCCTGGTGATCATGGAACACGGCCGGGTCGTGGCGGATGACCATCCTTCCGCTCTTTTACAAACAGCTCCCCGCTTCGGCATTCATATACCGAAAAAGGCGGACCTTTCGGATATGACATGGATAGAGTAATCTTCCGGTATTTTCCCGGAGACAGCCTGATCCACCGGTTTGATCCCCGGATAAAGCTTCCCGGCTGCGCCCTCTTCTGTTACGCCGCCCTGCAACCCGGCCCGCGAAACCTGGCGATAACGGCCGGGGCCTTACTGGCGGCTTTTCTTTTCGCCCGGATTCCCTTAAAAACCTTGCTTATCGACTTTCTGCGCTTCGTGCCCCTGCTGACGGCACTGTTTCTGGCGGTGTTTTTCTCCTCCGACGACGGGGGACCCCTTGTACCCGCCGCCCTGGCGGCAGGCCGCTTCGCTCTGCTTATTCTGGCGGGGAACCTGCTGATACAGACCACTGCCTTGAGCAGGATATCCGCGGCGGTCCGGTGGTTCTTAACACCCCTTCCCCGAAGACTTGCCGGAAGACTGGGGACCATGATCGGCCTGTCGGTGGGACTCATTCCTCTTTTCTTTCAAGAGCTGGAAGAATCCAGGGATGCCCTGAAAGCCCGCGGTCTGAGAGCGCGGAAACAGCCCCTCCGTTGGGCGGTCAAACTCCTTACACCCCTTCTGGCCCGGGTGTTTCTCCGAACGGAAGAAATGGCGGAAGCCATGGAAGGGAGATGTTACAGTGACGAAAGGTCTTCTCTGCCGCTGAAAGCTCAAGGCATAGACTGGCTCTTCGGTCTCGCCGTCATTCTGCTGGTTCTGGCAATCTGTCAGACGTGATCTACCTCGATTTCTTCTTCCGGTATCTCTGGTCTACCTCGCCGGGCAGCGGCTAAGCGGCTTATTTTCTCCAGCACCGGGCCCAGGGGTCCCGAAAGCAGGTAGAGAAAAGAAAACACCACCACCGCCGACATGGGGCCTAAGATGATAGCCAGGGAAAAGAAAAAAACCGCTGTTATGAGATACCTTAAACCCCGGCGTTCGGAAACGAACCACTTCCACATGTGAAGGTAGGAAAGCCGGCTGATCATCAGAGCCCCGGCGGCCAGGGCATACAAGGCCATAAAACCGAGAAGCAGGGGACTCATCCCCTGGCGCCCCGCCAAAACCAGGGTACTGACAATTCCCGCCGCCGCTCCGGGGACCGGAAGCCCCCGAAAAGATGAAGACGAGCCCCCCTCCAAGGCCATGACATTGTACACCGCCAGCCTCCAGACGGCGCAGCAGAGATAAAACCCCGCCGAAATAGGCAGCAGCACCCGAAGGCCGGGAAAACCCGAGGCGAGGCCGACGAAACCGAGGATCACCGCCGGAGTCAGCCCGAAGGTGATCACATCGGCCAGGGAATCGAGCTGCAGCCCCGTGCTGCTGGCGGCGTCGAGCTTCCGGGCGGTAAAACCGTCCAGACCGTCAAACACCACGGCAAAAAGAACAAACCAGCCGGAAAGAACCAATCCCGAAAGAATCTCACCCCGCCAGGCGGCGAAAAAAAAGATCAGCAGAGCCGTAAACCCGGCCAGGGCATTGGCCAGGGTAAGCAGATTCGGAAGCATCATCATAAACCTATTGTGCTTTTTGCCGTTCTTTCTCGTCATTCCTTCTCCTTTTGTATCACCGCGAGGATCGACTGCCCCGCCTTCACCCGATCCCCCAGGGCAACCCGGAGTTCTTTCAGAAAACGCCGGGGTATCAGGAGCTCCGTTCTTGAGCCGAATTTGATCATCCCGTAGGCTTCTCCCCGAATAAGACGGTGCCCCGGAGCCGTATCGCAGACGATCCTACGGGCTACAGCACCGGAGATCTGACGGACAGCCAAGGGTATGCCCGGGATAGACCCTTCGGTTCTGCCGTAGAGAGTGCAACTTTCATTCCTGGACGAGGAAAGGGGATTCCGGGCGTTCAAATGACCGCCCCGGCGGTATTCCAGGTCCTTAATTTCGATAGCCCAGGGAGCCCTGTTGATATGAACATCCCAAATGGACAGGAAAATTCCGATTTTGAAGAGCTCTTCCCCTTCAAACCAGGGAAACTCTTCGGGGGAAGGGTTTTCCAAAGCAATAATCTTCCCGTCGGCGGGAGCCAGAAGGGTATCCTCTCCCTGAGGGCTGGGGCGCGGAGGGTTCCGAAAAAACAAGGATACCGCTCCTCCGGTCAGAAGAACCAGCAGTCCCAGCACGAGCTTCACCCGGCCGGGAGCTCCGCTGAAGAGAAGCATACAAACTGACAGGGCTAAAAGGGTTATGCAAAGCAGGAGAAGAAGCTCTCGTTTGCCATACTTGGTATAGTGAAATCCCATGGCGTTTAAAAGGAAAATTCCTTGCCCACCGCTTTGCCGGCTTTCTTGGTGAAAGAATCTTCCGTCTCTACCAGTTTAGCCCTGATGGCGTTGAACATTTTCTTTACATCGTCATCTTGATACTCATAGCTCCGGGTATCGGAACATTTCGAAAGATGATCCAGAGCATCCAGGACCTTCTGTACCCGCCGGGCTCCGACTCTTTTAAACCGGGCGGTCTTGACTATATCCTGATCCATAGTTTCCACCTTTCCTTCCATATATTCAAATAAAGTATATACCAAAAAATAGTTGTGTCAATATTTACTAAGTATTAACAAATATATTATCATTACTATGTCAAGACATAACGCAAAAAGAGAGGTCCTTGCCTTTTCCATGGAAGCGCAAAGCACGATTTGTCCCTATCCCCCCCTGCTTTCTCCGTCCTGGCAGGATCGGATGGATCAGCTGACCGGTTCCAGGGAATTGCCGGCGGAATCGGTGGAAATTCTCTATGAACAAAACAGAGCCTATCAGGTCTGGAAAGAAACCCTTCTGAAAGCAGAAAAGTCGATTCGTCTTTATACCTACTACCTCCGGGCGAAAGGCCCTGTGGGAAAAGAACTGGTTTCTCTGCTGGAAAAGAAAGCCCGGCAGGGCCTGACGGTCCGGATTATCGCCGCTCGGTATGCCCAGATGGCCTGCGACCCGCGGGCTGTTCATCGTCTTCGAAAAGCCGGGGCTGAGGTTCTTCTGGTGGGGAATATCTCGCCTCCCTTTTTTGGCTTCAGCCGAAAAAGGAAGCGGCACCGCCTGGTGGCGCCCCTGCCCGAAGGAATTCATCGAAAAGAACGGCGGACCGCCACGGGCATACTGATCGATTTTTCCCTCCACATTAAAACCCTTCTGGTAGACCACACCACGGCCTTAGTCGGTGGAAGAAATATCAACGATAACTATTTTACCTCCTGGGAAGACACTGATCTTTTCATTACCGGTCCCGTGGCCGCCGAACTGACCAGGCGGTTTGACATTGAATTCAGTCTTTTCAGCGGCGGTGATGGTACGAAGGAAGAGATCCCTGCACCTCGGGAGAGGGAAAAGCTTCCGGGCCTTCGGTGCATTATTTCCAACCCCTGGGAGCAATCCTACGAAACCCTGGCCGCCCTTATCCACGCGGTAAGGGCAGCTGAAAAGAGTATCCACATTGTAACCCAGTACGTCATTCCTCCTCGCGCCCTGCTGGAGGCCCTGGAAGCGGCGGCCCGGCGGGGGGTGGACATCCACATCATCACTAATTCCCGGGCTTCCGGAAAAGCCGTAGCCGGGGGGCTTTGCTGGTATCTTTCGTCCAACTGGTATGGGGCTTTACTGCGGCAGGGAATCCATATCCATGAATGGAAGGGTCTGGAAAAACTTACCTATCTGCATACGAAACTGTTCCTGGTGGACCGCCGCTGGCTGGCCATAGGGTCCTTCAATCTTTCGGTCCGCAGCGCCTACCTGGAATCGGAGATTCTCTGTGCCCTGTATGAAAATCCCCATATTGAGGAAGCCGGAAACCTTCTGGATGACTATCTCAACCGCGGCAGTACCGAGGTGACCCTTGAGGACCTTCGCCGAACATCCCTTTCAACCAGGATCATAACGAAAGCCGCCCTGTTTTTCCGCCTCTACTACTGATTTCATTCCTTCCCATCCACCCCTCCTCCCGGGCTGTACCGGGAAAATCCTTTACTTTGGGAAAACAAAGTACTACCTTAAATAAGGGGAAAAGCCCCTTGGAGATAGCATGAAAGACAACGAAGACGACAACAGGCTTCAAGCCAACAAGAAAAAAGACGACGACTGCTGGAATAAAAAGGGCAAGGATTGCGGTCCCCAAAGGAACGACAATCCCTTCTCGTTTTTTAAAGGCGGTAAATTTAAATTTTCCGCCTGGTATTTTTTTATCGCCCTGCTGATTCTGATGTTCCTCAACACCTTTCTGGCTCAGCAGCGGATGGCCTCCACGGTGAGTTTCAGCGAATTCAAACAGCTGGTAAGGGATGGGCAGATCACCCAGGTGCAACTGAGTCCCGATTTCTACTACGGCCGAGGCACCTCGGCGGATGGAGAAAGCGGCGGTATCACTTACCGAACCGTGCCGGTGGAGGATCCCGGCTTTATTCCCCTGCTGGACGAGGAAGGGATCAGCTATTCGGCGGTATCCCAGCGGGGAACCAATATGCTCAGCACCCTCATCTCCTGGATACTCCCCCTGGTGCTGCTGATTTTTGTCTGGCGGCTGATGTTTAAGCGCATGGGCAACATGGGTTCCGACGTCATGACCTTCGGAAAGAACCGCTCTCAGATCGTGGCCGAGGGGCAGACCGGCGTAACCTTTGCCGACGTGGCCGGGGCGGACGAAGCCAAGGAAGAACTGGAAGAAGTGGTGGATTTTCTGAAAAATCCCCGAAAATACACCGTCATCGGCGGTAAGGTTCCCAAGGGAGTCCTCCTGGTGGGGTCCCCCGGCACGGGGAAGACCCTTCTGGCCAGGGCCGTGGCGGGAAACGCGGGAGTTCCCTTTTTCCGGATGAGCGGCGCCGACTTTGTGGAGATGTTCGTCGGTGTGGGTGCCGCCCGGGTACGGGATCTTTTTAAACAGGCCCGGGAAAAGGCCCCCTGTATCGTTTTTATCGACGAGTTGGATGCCATTGGAAAAAGCCGCCTGCAGGTGGCCGCGGGCAACGATGAACGGGAGCAAACCTTGAATCAGCTCCTGGTGGAGATGGACGGATTCGACGCCACCACGGGGGTGATTATTCTGGCGGCCACCAACAGACCCGAGGTGCTGGACCCGGCTCTCCTGCGGCCCGGCAGGTTCGACCGGCAGATCGTGGTGGACAAGCCCGACCTGGAGGGGCGGGAAGCCATTCTGAAGATCCATTCCAAAGACGTAAAGCTGGCCAAAACAGTGAACCTTCGGGAGATCGCCAAGGCGACCCCCGGCTTTGTGGGGGCCGACCTGGCCAACGTGATCAACGAAGCCGCTCTGCTGGCGGTCCGATCGGGAAGAACCGAGGTGCTCCAGGAGGACCTGCAGGAGGCCATCGAAAAAGCCGTGGCGGGGCTGAAAAAGAAAAACCGCCTGATCAATCCCAAGGAACGGGAGATTGTGGCCTACCATGAAACAGGTCACGCCCTCACCGCCGCCTTCACCGAAGGAGCCGATCCGGTGCAGAAGATCACCATTGTTCCCCGGGGTATCGGGGCCTTGGGCTACACCATGCAGACCCCGGTGGAAGACCGTTACCTCATGACGGAGGAAGAACTGCTCGGGAAGATCGACGTTCTTCTCGGCGGCCGGGCGGCGGAAAAAGTGAAGTACGGCAGCATCTCCACCGGCGCGGCCAATGACCTCTCCCGGGCTACGGACATCGCCAGAAAGATGGTCACCGATTACGGCATGAGCGACAAGTTTCATAACGTCGCCCTGACAAAACAGGCCAACCCCTTCTTAGGGGATACCGGGCAGGCCATGATGAGCAGGGAATACTCCGAGGACACTCAGACCTATGTGGACCAGGAGATCGCCCGGATTGTAGCCCAGCGGTACGACCGGGTGGTGAAACTCCTGGAATCGAAACAGGACACCCTGGAAGCCGTGGCCCAAAGACTTCTGGAAAAGGAAACCCTGGAAGCCGCGGAATTCGCCTCCATGACCGGCCTGAAAGAAAAACAGGCTCTTTAAAAACAGACACTCCTCCTGTTCCTCCCGGCGGATGCTTCTTTCGGGAGGCAGGAGGTTACCTTTACGCGGCTTCCCAGAAGGCCTTTATGCAAGGGGAAGAGAGGTTTCTCCTCAGGGCGCAGAGTCCCACGGTATAGGAACCCAGTTCACCGGCAGCGTCCAATATCCTTATCTCATTCCCTACGGGACTCTTTTCCACTACCAGCCGGGGGACGACCCCTAAACCGAGGCCCAGACTCACCATAGCGATAATGGCCTCGTTTCCCGAAACGAAGGACCGGCCGGAAGGGCTGATCCGGTAGGTTTTACACCACTTCTCCACCCTTTTCCGCGCCGGTTCCTTTTCCGTCAGAATGAGGGGAATCTCCGACCAGGGCAATTGTTCCGCCCGAAGAATATCTCCGCTGACATCGAAGCTCCTGGGAGCGATGAACACCAGGGGTGTGGAGGTTATCTCCTTAAAAGCCAGGATTCCCGGCAGATTGTCCGGCAGGGCCGCCACGGCCAGGTCAGTTTCTCCGGAAAGCACCAGGGGAATGGCCGAGGCCGCGTCCCCGGTTTTCACGTCGAGGCGGATTCCGGGGTAACGTTCCCTGAAACCGGGGATAATACCGGGAAGGATACTGTAGCAGGCGGTGACGGAGCAGAAGAAACGAAGCCTTCCCCGGGGGTCTTGATCTTCCTGTCGCAAGGCTTCCGAAGCCTTGGATAGTTCATGCATGACCCGTTGGGCGTGGTCCCGAAATATCTCGCCGGCCTTGGTCAATTCCACCCGGCGATGGTCGCGGAGAAAGAGCCGTTGATCCAACTCTTCCTCCAGCGCCATGATCTGGCGGCTCAGGGCCGAGGGACTGATAAAACAGGCTTCACTGGTCCTGCCGAAATGAAGAGTATCCGCTAAATGAAGAAACAGTTCCAGGGTTCGTATTTCCATTGCGATTTACGCAATATTATATACCGAATAATTCACTTTATGCAATAGTCTTTTCGTGCTATAGTTCCTTCTACAAGACAACCCGGAGGATAGTCATGGCATTCAATTTTGAATCAAAGATTTTTACCAAGGAAAAGGTTCAGTTCGGACCGGACACCGAATATATTGTCCGCGGGGGTCGGCATATTTTCCCCCTGGTTCCCAAAGCCCTGGAAGGGATTCATCAGATCGGCGTTCTCGGCTGGGGGTCCCAGGCACCGGCTCAGGCCATGAACCTGCGTGAAACCCTGGAGGGTTCGGGAATTCGGGTGGTCATAGGACTCAGGGAGGGTTCTTCCTCCAGGCAGGCCGCCGAAAAGGCGGGGTTTACCGAAGAGGGGGGCACCCTGGGGGAGCTCTTCGCCGTGGCCAAGGCTTCGGACATGGTAATTCTGTTGATTTCCGATGCCGCCCAGGCGGAAATCTACGAGGAACTTTTCAAAGTCCTGAAACCGGGAGCCACCCTGGGTCTCTCCCACGGTTTTCTTTTGGGTCATCTGAAGACTCAGGGGAAAGACTTTCCTGAAGGAATCAACGTTATCGGTGTGTGTCCCAAGGGCATGGGGCCCTCGGTTCGGCGGCTCTACGAACAGGGAAGGGATACCGAAGGCGCGGGGATCAATTCCAGCTTCGCCGTGCAGCAGGATGTCGACGGCAAGGCAACGGATTACGCCCTGGCCTGGTCGGTGGCCATCGGTTCGCCCTTCACCTTCATGACCAGCCTGGAGATGGAGTATATCTCCGACATCTTCGGCGAACGGGGCATTCTCCTGGGAGCCGTCCACGGTATCGTGGAGAATCTCTACCGCCGGTATGTCGACCAGGGGAGGGACAGAAAACAGGCTTTCCGCGAATCGGTGGAAAGTATCACCGGTCCCATCTCCAAGGCCATATCCCGGGGGGGGATCATCGGTTTGTACCAAGCCCTTTCCCCCGAGGCTCGCCGGGAATTCGACAAGGCTTACAGTGCGGCTTTTCATCCCCTGCGCGATCTCATGGAAGAAATATACCAGGAGGTTGCCTCGGGGAACGAGCTGCGGTCCGTTATATTGGCGGGAAACCGCCTGAAAACCCGGCCCATGCCCATCTTAGACAACACTCCCATGTGGAAAATCGGCAAAGAAGTCCGGGCCGCCCGGGTAGAACAGGAGATTCCCCTAAACCCCTTCACCGCCGGTGTCTACACCGCGGCCATGATGGCCCAGGTGAGCATCCTGGCGTCCCACAACCATGCCTATTCGGAGATCGTTAATGAGTCGGTGATCGAAGCGGTGGATTCCCTCAATCCCTACATGCATTTCAAGGGGGTCTCTCATATGGTAGACAACTGTTCCACCACCGCCAGGCTGGGTTCCAGGAAGTGGGCGCCCCGATTCGATTACGCCCTTACCCAGTCGGTATACCCTCGGCTGGACGAGCAGACCGGAGCGGATCAGGAAATACTGAAAGATTTTGCGTCTCACCCGGTTCACCAGGCCCTGGCCACGGCTTTAGAGTTCCGGCCTTCCGTGGATATCTCGGTACAGCAGTAAAACTCACCTTGCCCGGAGAGACCGGAAGCGGTTTCTCCGGGTATCAATAAACCGATTTCTTCCAGTCCCCTTCTCGGGGATTCGGAAGAGCCTGGGT
Source organism: Spirochaetales bacterium (assembly GCA_016932135.1). Classification (GTDB taxonomy): domain Bacteria; phylum Spirochaetota; class Spirochaetia; order JAFGDJ01; family JAFGDJ01; genus JAFGDJ01. The sequence goes on from JAFGDJ010000212.1 coordinate 14,637, forward strand.
TTCGATAAACTCCGTAAGGTCGATCTCCCGGTACAGCATGGTAACCTCATGCACCAAGGCCGGCAGCCTGGTCCAGTCGGGGGAAGCCGGGGCATACAGTCCCAGATAATCCATAAAGCGCCAGGAATCGCCGTCCCGATACACCACCGCCCCCTCCGCTTCGGTCAGACCGTCCAGGGAAGCTACGGCTAAGAACCGGACCTCCCTGTCCAGCCTTCGGAGTATGTCATAGAGGAAAAAAGCCATATCGAAACTGTCCCCCCGCATGGTGCGGATAAAATATTCCGGCAACTGGAGCTGTTCCCCCGGCGGGTTAAGTTGAAAGGAAGCAGCCGCCAGTTTATACAGGTTCTCCTCAGAATCTCCTTCCATTTCTTCCAGCTTCATCAGGAAAAGATTGATATCATCCTCATGGGCTGCCAGGGGGCGATACTGCATACCCAGGGGCTTCTTATAGTTTTGTTCCAGCACCAGGTAGCCGATATTCCCCAGCAGGTCGTAGCCGTCCCGGATTCCCAGGAGATGCTGAAAGGGTTCCCCCAGGACGGTCGCCGCCAAAAGGGCTTCGCCGAAATCTACCCGGTTTTTTTCCGGTTCCAGGACATTCTCCGCCTGGTGAATGCGCACCACGTAATTATCGGAATAATGAGCCTTGACCTCCGCCGCCGCGTCCTGCCGGGCGGGGTATATAAGGTCGATTACATCATAGACAGGGTCACCCGGCTTTTCCAGGGAAAAGGTAAAACGAAGATCCGGCGGAAGGTAATGGAGGGAGAAGAGATCTCGGCCGTTTTTTCTGTACCGGGTCAAAGTAACGCCGTCCCGGGACCACCGGCCGCCTTCTTCCACCAGGTTGAGCAGGTCGTCCCGGATTCCCTTGGCCACGGTGACCGCGGTGAGGATTCCATCTCCGGAAACATCCAGGCTTTCGGAAGCATGAAAATCCTCCAGGGAAAACCACAGTACCCCTCTTCGGTCCCGGGCGGCTCCGTAGAGGGTTTCCTCGTAGGCTGAGTAGATACCTATAACCGGCTCGCCAAAAAGCCGGGGATACAGGAGGAGGAAAAGAGAAACCAGAAGAGTGGCTCTTTTCATATTTCCAGGACCCTCCTTCATTTTTTTCAAGGATATGCTCTTTCAGCGGGAAGTTCAACCGGAAAAGTCCTTGATGGCGGGCACAAGGGGTTATATAGTGGAATACCTTAATTCGGAAAGTGTAAGGAGGCGAAGATGCCCCGAGACCTATCACCGGCCTTTCGGCTTTTTCAGAAAACCATCGCCCTGGCCGCGGGCCTGGACGGAGAAACCCCGGCCTTGTCGGGAATTACGCCCCCTTCCGATGCCGGCGGAAAGGCCCATGATATTATGGAGCTGCTGAAAGCCCTGGCCGCCGGCAGGGAATACCCCTTCTCTTTCGATCAAGCCCTGATGAAGGAATCCTGTAACACCGCCGTAAAAACCTTTACGGATTATTACTCCCGGAAATCCACGGACGCTGAGGAGAAACTGAATCTCCTTGAGAGGGCTGCGGAGCCGGAAGAAAAAGCCCGCCTGGTAGCGGAGATCTGGGCACCCGAGCTGGCCGTGGCGGACGAGGAGATCCTTCCCCGGTGGCGGTTGAAAGACTGCGTTCCTCATCCCGTCCCCGTAAGGCCCACGGAAGTGGTTCTTCAACTGAATGCCCTCTATACCCTGCCGGAAGAATCCTGCCATGACCCGCGGAGGAAGACTCTTCCCGACGATCCCGGCCCTCCGGCGGCCCATTACGATCACCCCGTCCATCTGTATGAAACCGGCCACCACGAACTCATCACCTGCCTGAAGGAACTGGATAGGGATCTGGCTTTTGAAAAGGAACAGGGAGTGTTTCCCCGGGACTACCGCCTTCCGGTGCTGGTTTCCCTTTCCGTTACCCACCCGGTACTGGATCAGGCGGTAGAAACCTGGGTTCGGGATCTCCTGCGAAAAGGGGACTACCGGCACATGGAGATTCTCCTGTTGACGGAAAGAGCCTGCCGCAAGATCGACGGTGAACTTTTTCAAGGGGAAGCTCCCTTTTTCACCGTCCTGGGGGCTTATGGAGCCCATTTCAACGCTTTGAAATACGCCCAGTTGCTGCTGGAACCGTCCAGGGGTATCCGCGGGGGATTTAAACTGGATACCGATGAGGGGATCCATTCGCGGGACCTCTTTGAAGCCACGGGAAAGACCTGGTTCCAGACCCTCTGCCATCCTTACTGGGGAGGCCGCGGCCGGGACTGGCAGAACCGGGAGGTTCTGCTGGGGGTCAATGAAGGCGAATATGTCAATGAAAAGGATGTCCGGGAATTCGGCTATGCCGGAGCCTTACGGAAACCCGATGTCCTGCCGCCGAAGAGCTGCCTGGGGTCGGAGATCTTCTTTCTCAAGGGGATGGCTCACGGCCGGACAACGGGGCTGTATAATCGATTCGATCGTCTCGATGATCTGATATCCCACCCGGTGGTTAAAGGCGGGGGGTACGGTATCACCAACGAGGCCCTGCGGCTGGCCGCACCCTTTACCCTCTCGGTGGTCGGGCGGGCGGAGGATCAGCAGTTTTATTTCTCCGGTTTACCCGGGGGAATACGGGGGATCTTTCATCCGAACCTGAGAATCGTCCACTACAAGGATAGGGTTGGAAAGAGCGAGAAAAAAACTGAATTGACCCGGTTCGCCGGTGATATGTTCCGCCTGGTTCTCTTCAGCCACCTGGTGGAAATTCTGGATGTGAAGGAAGATATCGATCCCATGCCGGGTATTTTTGCCTCGCCCCTGGCAGGGGCTCAGAGTTTCTTTCATACCCTGATGAAAACCTATTCCCTGTCCGCCGCCGGCAAAGAGGATGAAGCCCTTTATCTTCTGGAAGAGGTTCTTCAGACCTTACAAACCTTACGCCGGGATATCGCAAACGGTTCCATTAAAAACCTTTTTTTCCGGGAAAGGGAGCAGTGGTGTTTTTTTATCAAGAGGGTGTCGGACTTGAAAAAGGAAAACCTTCAGAGGATATTATCCGACCTTCGGGTATAGACCGGTTCAGTCCTGATCCCGGAACTCGGGCCGCCGGGGCATCAGAAGCCAGGCAATAAGATACGCCAGCACACCGGAACCGAAGATAATCGCCGCGATAACCCACAGAACCCGGATTAGGGTTGAATCAACCTTTAAATATTCCGCCAGGCCGCCGCAAACCCCCGCGATTTTTTTGTCTTCCTCGGACAGATAGAGTTTCTTCTCAGCCATGGTTTCTCCTTCGTTTTTTCTTCGAGGGATATTTGATATCCACCCCGCCCATGAGCACAATTCCGCGGATTCGCAGAGTCGGCGCTCCCGGGCATCTTTCTTCGGAAGTATGATTGTCCGTCCCACCCATGATGGATACACAGCTGACATCCACGTTAATACCCGGCGGAACAATGATATCCACCCCGCCCATGAGGCAGAAGAGATTGATTTCCATAACCTCAGGGGCAAGCTTCGCTTCGGTAAAATCAAGATCGATGCCGCCCATAAAGGCAATGAGATTGGTATACTTCGCCGGAAGCCAGGGACCCTTCCGTTCGGTTCCGCTGAGGATACCTACCATAATGTCATCGTGTTTAACTGAACCGAGATTCAACTGATAGGCAGCCCCTTCCTGAGTGGCCGATGGATCGTCTTTCAGGGTAGGAAGATCCGCTACCAAGGCCAATAATGCGCTCTTCGACTCCGCCCCGGTGGCTTCTTCCAACCGCCGTTCGAATTCTTCTTCCTCCAGGTTGTTGTGGGCGTAGTTGAGAGTCAGCTGCTCAATGACCTCTTCCCGTATTTTCGGCAGGGGAATCTTTCCGTACTCTTCCAGATAGGACATCTGCTTCCTCCTTGCCTTATACAATAAGTACAGAACCCCTATCGGGTCAACTCTTTCCTTACCTGAAAGACCGTGAGGGAAAATATATTCATATTTCAGAGAAAAAATACGATAAACTAGTTGATACACAAAATATAGCGTGGTATGATGGGATTTAACAGGTTTTTAACACTAGATATAGCGTCATTTCTAAAGCAAAAATTATATGGTCAGGCTGCCGGATCATGCCGCGCCTGTAAAAGATGGAGGAAGGATTTCCCATGAGATGTCCACGCTGCGGTATGGTGGAAGATAAGGTGGTGGAATCCAGACAGAATGCCACGGGATCAGGAATTCGGAGAAGAAGGGAATGCCTTTCCTGTGGATACCGCTTCACTTCTTACGAGCGTATAGTGGAGAAACCCCTGATGATCATTAAACGAGACGGCCGGAGGGAGCCCTTTGACACGGCCAAACTGGAGCGGGGTATTCAACGATCCATCGAAAAGCGTCCTATTCCCGCCGATGTGGTGGAAGACCTGCTGCACCGGATCGAGGATGAAGCCTTGCTGGCCGGGAAAGCCGCCCGGGAAATTTCTTCAGCGGAGCTGGGGAACATTGTGTTGAACAAGCTATCTTCTCTTGATCGGGTTGCATATATCCGCTTCGCGTCGGTATATCGAAATTTTGAGGATCTGGGACAGTTTATTAAAGAGATTGAAGTTATCTCATAATTGAAAAGGGGATCTGTAATCATTATGTCGAAGGCTGAGCTGAACACCTGGGATGAATTGCTGAAAAAACAACCGCAGCGGGAATCGGTGGTGAAACATGTTATCAAACGCGACGGCACCATGGAAGATTACGACCGCTGGAAAATCGCCAGCGCCATCGGCAGGGCGATTAAAGCGGTTCGGAAAGAAGAAGAAGACCTGGACCTGGTGGAACGGCTGACAGAGGAAACGGAAAAGCGTCTGCGGAACTTTATGGCGGGCAGACACCCGAACAGTGCCCCGGCCATCGAGGAAATCCAGGATATCGTGGAAACGGTCCTCATTGAATCCGGTGATGTAAACCTGGCCAAGGCGTATATTCTCTACCGGGCAAAGCACGAAACGCTTCGGGACGCCAACCGGTTGATGCTGGACATTAACCGCACCATGGATGGATATCTCTTTCAGACCGACTGGCGGGTAAACGAGAATGCCAACGTCAATTTTTCCCTAGGCGGCCTGATTCTCCATAATTCGGGAACGGTAACGGCCAACTACTGGTTGAAGAATATTTACCCGAAAGAAATCGCCGATGCCCATATAAATGCCGATTTCCATATCCATGATCTATCCATGTTTTCCGGATATTGCGCCGGCTGGTCCCTGCGGCAGCTCATTTTGGAAGGTCTCGGGGGGGTTCCGGATAAAATCACCTCCCGTCCGGCCAAGCATCTTTCCACCCTGATACAGCAGATCGTCAACTTTCTCGGGATCATGCAGAACGAATGGGCCGGGGCCCAGGCCTTATCCAGCTTCGACACCTATCTGGCTCCCTTCGTCAAGATAGACAATCTGACGGAAGAGCAAGTCAAACAGGCAATCCAGAGTTTTATCTTCGGTGTCAACACTCCTTCCCGCTGGGGCAGCCAGGCTCCCTTTTCCAACATCACCCTGGATTGGACGGTTCCCAAGGACCTGGCGGAAAAGCAAGCCATTGTGGGAGGCCGGGAGCAGGACTTCACTTATGGAGACTGCCGCAGGGAAATGGATATCATCAACAAGGCCTTTATCGAACTGATGATCGAGGGAGACGCCCACGGCCGGGGATTTCCCTACCCCATTCCGACCTATAACATTACCGAAGACTTTGACTGGGATTCGGAAAACGCCAGGCTTCTCTTCGACATGACCGCTAAATACGGCACTCCCTACTTTCAGAACTTCATCAACAGCGACCTCGACCCGGGGGACGTCAGGTCTATGTGCTGCCGCCTGCAGTTGGACAAACGGGAACTGCGAAAACGGGGCGGCGGCCTCTTCGGTTCGGATGAACTGACCGGTTCCATCGGCGTTGTTACCCTGAACCTGCCCAGAATAGGGTATCTCTCCTCCACCCGGGGACAGTTTTATCGCCGCCTGGACGATCTGATGGAAAAAGCCGCCGGCGCCCTGGTGATCAAACGAAAAATCATCAGTCGGCTCATGGACACCGGGTTATTTCCCTATTCCAAACGATACCTGAAAAATCTTTCCAACCACTTCTCCACCATCGGCATCGTCGGTATGAATGAGTGTCTGGCGAATTTTCTTGGCGAGGACATAACCACCGAAAAAGGAAAGAACTTCGCCCTGGAAATTCTGGAATACCTCCGGGACCGGCTGGCAGATTTCCAGGAAAAAACCGGCGATCTCTTTAACCTGGAAGCCACCCCGGCCGAAAGCACCAGTTATCGCCTGGCGAAACACGACAGGGAACGGTATCCCGATATAAAAAGCGCGGGAACGGACGAACCCTATTATACCAACTCGTCTCAGCTGCCGGTGGGGTTTACCACCGATATTTTTGAAGCCCTGGACAACCAGGAAGCCCTGCAGATCAAGTACACCGGCGGAACGGTCTTCCACGCTTTTCTCGGCGAAGCCCTGGACGATTACAGGACCTGCCGGGAACTGGTAAGAACCATCATGATGAACTACAGGATTCCATATCTGACTATCTCGCCCACATTTTCCATCTGCCCCATTCACGGGTATCTTCCGGGGGAACACTTCAGTTGTCCGAAGTGCAGAGAGGAAAAAAAAGTGGCTATTGAAAAAGAAATTCGCGCTCTTGAAGCGCAAAAGGATGTCCTGGCAGGGGCATTACGGGAGGGGATAACAAAGGATGACGAAGCTGGAAGAGATTGAAAGCCGCATCGGAGAACTGAAAAGTCAGCTTGAACAGGTGGAAGGCACACCCACGGAGGTTTATTCCCGGATTGTGGGATATTACCGTCCGGTAAAAAACTGGAACAAGGGAAAACGGGAAGAGTACGGTATGAGAAAGGTCTTTTCAGATCTGGATTTCAACCCGTCGAAAGAAACAAACCGGCAGGAGGAAAAGAAAGCCTCTCATCGGGAAGAAGAAGTCTCCACGGAGACCATCGGATATCTGTATTTTTACCGTCCTTCCTGTCCAAACTGCCCCCCGGTGGCGGAGGCTCTGGAACAGACAGCCTTACCCGGACGCCGGATCGATGTGGATACCGAGGAAGGTTTTTCCCTGGCTGAAGCTTACAGTGTTCTGACCGCTCCTACGGTGATCTTTACCAACCCGGAAGGCCATGAGACTTTGCGGGCTTCCACGGCCCAGGCCGTACGGTCCGCCGTCGGGATAGCGGAAAAGGCCGAAGCCGGCGTTCTTTAGCCCTTACCCTGGCCATGGCAATCCGGCATCTGGGACTGATAAAGACATCTCTGGTAGATTACCCGGGGACCGTAGCCTCCGTAGTATTCACCCATGGATGTAATCTGCGATGTCCTTACTGTCACAACCCCGAATGTGTTCTGGGTTCGCCTCCTGGTGATTTCCTGTTACTTGAAGAGGTTCTGGCTTTCCTGGAGAAAAGGAAATCGATACTGGGAGGGGTGTGTATCACCGGGGGCGAACCATTTCTTCACTCCGAACTGCCCGATCTGGTTAATACCTTTCACGCCCTGGAGCTGAAGGTAAAGGTCGATACCAACGGTACCTTCCCGGAGCGGCTGAAAAAGGTGCACGCCGATTTTATCGATATGGATATCAAAACATCGCCGGAGAACTACGGAAGGCTGATACCGGAAATGGAGAAGGAATACCCCGGCTCATCCGAAAAACTCGGGAAAGCCGTGCAGGAGTCTTTAGCGTGGATCAAAACATCGGGTCTTCCCCACCGATTCCGTATAACCGCGGCGCCGGGAATCGTCGATGAAAAAGACGTGGAGGAAATCACCCGTCTGCTGGGACCGGGGGAAGAGGTTCTGGTTTCCGGTTTCAGCCCCTCGGTTACCCTGGACCCCTCCTGGCAGAGGGTTCAGCCCTTTCCGGATACAATCCTGGATGCCTTTGCCGAGATTCTCCGTCGGGGAAATATCACGGTAAAGGTTCGTTACAACCATTTTCATTGAAATATTTACTTTTCCCGTTTGCTTTTCCCGATGAAACAACCTATTATTATGGGTAGATAAGGACCCACGAAAACTAGGACGAGATGGAACGGGAAAGACTGCTACTTGTTGAAGATGAACGAATTATCGCCCTGGACCTCCAACGAAGGCTGGAACGTTTCGGCTATCAGGTAATAGGCATAGCCGCCAAGGGTCAGGAAGCCCTGGAAAAGGCGGAGGCTGAGAAACCTGATATTATCCTGATGGATATCATGCTTTCCGGAGATATGGATGGTATCGAAGCGGCCAGCATCATCAAGGAACGATTTCAGATACCGGTTATCTTCCTCACAGCTTATTCGGAAGAAAAAACCCTGGAGAGAGCCAAAGAGGCGGAGCCCTTCGGTTATATCATCAAACCCTTCAAGGACAGAGAACTCTATACCACCATCGATATAGCCATCTATAAATACAAAATCGACCAGCAGCTGAAGAGGCAGGAACGTCTTTCCTCCGCTATTCTGCACAGCATTGAAGACGGGATCATCGCCACGGATATCAACGGTAAGGTTGCCTTTATGAATCCCGTGGCGGAAAAGATCACCGGCTGGTCGGAGAAAGACGTAAAACAGAAACACATCGACAAGATCCTCAATCTGAAACACGCCACCGACAGAACGACCATAACGATCCCCTCGCTGCATCAGAGCAGTGAAGGCGGGGCACCCTACATGTTCAAAGAAGTCATCCTGGAAAACAGGAAGGGAGACCTGATCAACATTGAAGGAAGCGTAGCCGCCATCCGGGACAGGAACAATAATCTTGAAGGCCAGGTTTTCGCCCTGCGGGACACCACCGCCATGAAGAGGCTGTCGGAAACCATCGACTATCAGGCTAATCACGACAATCTCACCGGTTTGGTAAACCGGGATAGGTTCAATTCACGGCTGGAACAACTCATTGTCGAAGTGGCTTCCATCCCCATGGAACACGCCTTTATCTATATCGACCTGGATCAATTCAAGGTTATCAACGACACCTGCGGCCACGCTGCCGGGGATGAAATGCTCTTACAGGCCACTCAGATAATAAAGAACGTGGTCCGAAGCAGTGACGTTTGCGGACGCTTAGGGGGGGATGAATTCGGTATCATCCTGGAAAATGCCTCCCGGGATCACGCCCTGGAAATCGCCAAGCGTCTCCATGAACGCCTTCGGAATACCCGGATCATCTGGGACCAGAACATCTTTTCCATCAAATCAAGCATGGGGATCGTGGTAATCAACGATAAAACGGAAAGCCTGGGAAACGTTCTCGCCGCGGCGGATGATGCCTGCTACATAGCCAAAGACACGGGGGGGAACAAGATCCAGGTCTATGAAGACACCTCGAATATCTTCCAGAAACGCCGGGGAGAAATGGAATGGATCTCCAAGATTACCCATGCCCTGGAAGAGAACCGTTTCATTTTATACTACCAGCCTATTGTGCCCCTGAACCCCGACATTACCACCGCCAAGTGCGAGATCCTCGTCAGGATGAAAGACAGCGACGGTCAGATCATCATGCCCGCCGATTTCATCCCCGCGGCTGAGCGGTACAATCTCATGCCTTCCATCGATCGATGGATTATCAGGAACGCCATACACAGTTACCCGACTTTCCTCAGCAACGGGGGAAAAGACCAGAATATTTCAACCTTTACCATCAATCTTTCCGCCCATTCCCTGGCGGATGAAAATCTCTCTCACTACATCAAGCACCAGATTGAGGATACCGGAGTATCCGCCCAATCTTTCTGCTTCGAACTGACCGAAACGGCAACCATAACCAACATGGCCACGGCGACAAAATTTATCACGGAAATGAAGAGCTTCGGATGCACCTTCGCTTTAGACGATTTCGGCAGCGGCTTCTCATCCTTTAATTACCTGAAAACCCTGCCGGTTGATTTTCTTAAAATTGACGGTACCTTCGTGAAAGACATGGATGTGGATTCGGTAAATCGGGCCATGGTGGAATCCATCAACACCATGGGCCATATCATGGGTATAAAGACCATCGCCGAGTTCGTTTCCAACGCCGAAGTAAAGCAGCGCCTCATCGAGTTAGGGATCGATTACGGCCAGGGATATGAAATAGCCAAGCCGGTACCTTTACTTCACGAGACTTAATTCTCACCTTTCTTCAGGGAAGAAACGGCGGCCAGGCCCGCTCCTATAAGGGACCCCTGGGTAATCTGGTGGATTTCCACATTATTCCTAGCGCCCCCGGGAAGAAAACCGATAAGGTACTTCCGGATTTTTTCCCTGTAACCGGGGACCTTGAAGAGGGTCGAGCCCTCCGCCGAGATAAGAACTCCCGAGTACTCCTTCTCAGGAAAAACTGAAAAGAACCGTGTAATCACCGCTCCCGGAGCCAGGGAAGCCGCCAGGGCGGCTCTCTCCAGGAGCAGTTCCCCCAGATACGCCGCTACAGCATAATCCTTCTCGGAAGAGTGGAAGATCCTGACAACCGGAGCATCCTTCCGGAGGGAAAGAACATCACTGAAATCACGGGTAGACAAGGGCGTCAATTCCTTGAAGGCTTCCGATACCGTACGGCTGAACAGCCCCTCCCCCGCTCCCCGCCGGAGAAGCAGCCCGTAAAGAGCTCCGAGATAGACCCCGGAAGCCATCTTTTCCAGAATATAACAGTTTTTCTGAGTGGAAGTTTTGTCCAGTTCCTCATCCACCGACCCCCGGGGAAGAGAAGTGAATCCGCCGGATTCCATATTGATGAGCTGATAGTCTTCCGGATCCTCTCCCTGAATCTTGGGGATCCGGCTGTTTTTCTCCATATAGCAGCAGTTCGTTCCGGTCCCCAGAACAAACCCCAGGTGCAGCATTCCCCCCGGCGGATCTATTCGCTGCCGCGCATGATGCCAGCCGGATAGAAAAAGAGCCGTGGTATCGTTCAACACGGGAATGCCATGAAGGTGTGAAACTCCCCTTTCCCGCAGGGCTTCAAGAAGTTCTTTTCCCAGAAAGACCCCGTGAACGTTCCGTATCTGCAGTTCCTTCGTCATGGCAATGACCTGGGCGTCTTTATCCGGACTGTTTCCGATGGGATAGGAAAAACAGAATCCCAGCCTTCTGCCATTGGTCAGAAGAGGGGCGATAAAATCCGCCAGGGTACCGATGAACTCTTCTTTCTCCAGGGGCCGAGCGGTACCCGGCATGGTTCTCTCGCTGAAGGCGGTGACTTCAGGTAAACGGTCCGAAGGCCTTAAGATTCCCCTGCGGAGATTCGTTCCGCCGGCGTCCATGACCGCCACTTCTTCATCCGCCGGAATGGTGATGGGGGTGCTGTAATAGGTGGGAATCATAGCCAGGGAAGAGGGGTCTCCCCGGAGTCCGGAATCCATATCTTTCAGAAAAGCTTCCACCAGTTGAGGCAGATTGTAATCTTCATACAGCATTCCCTGATCGGAGACGAACCTGCGAGCCTTGCGAAGATCTTCTTCATTCATCCTGTACCCCCACGGAGGAATAGAGTTCTCTCTTTTACCTTTTTATCGATCGAAGTAGATGCTCTTGCCGCTGACCGAGAGAGGTATACCCATAATAAAATCGGCATCCATCAGCCTCATCTCCCGGGCTACCACACCGATGCGGTACATAATCCGGTTGTCCACATTGAGCATCGACGCGGTTTTCGCCGCCGATCCCAAAGCAATACCCATATCCAGGACCCGGATAGGGCACTGGGGGCCGGCAAATTCCCCGGGCTCGGTTGCCGTGTTCGGGGTGATACATTGAGGAAAGCCACAGGCTCCGCAATTCAGACCCACCGCTTTCGCGTCCTTCATGCCCACCAGCAGTACCGCCTGAGAATCCAGGACGTTCTTTCCGTCTCTATCGAAGTTCTTCTTTCCTTTTTCTTCGCCGTAAGAGACCATCCTCTTTCCCAGATTCCGCAGATCCTCCCCTTTTATTACCCGGGTTACGATATAATTCTTTCCCAAGGCCTTCGGGGCGGTGATAGCGGCTATTTCCATTAACTCGGCCACATATTCGACAGTTTTCTCCATTCCTTCCCTCCTTAAGAGCTCGTTATAAACCTAGCCGTCCATAGGCACTTTGTCAACAACTACCTTGACGCCGGAGCCTATCCCGCGTACTGTCAAGAGCTGACTATGGGGAAAAAGATCTATTTTTTAGGAATGAAAAGCTGCGGAAAAACTACAGTGGGTGCCCGGGTCGCCGAAGCCCTGGCTTTGCCTTTTATCGACCTGGACGACGTTCTCCTTCGCCTGGCGGAAGAAGAAACGGGAGAGCCTTTTGCTTCCTGCCGGGAGGCCTATAAAAGCCTGGGGAAGGAAGCCTTCCGCCGTCTGGAAGCCCTGGCGGCGGGGGAACTGGCTTCGAAGGATATTCCGGAAATCTGCGCTTTAGGAGGCGGAACGGTGGAAAACCCGGAGGCCCGGCGGGCTCTGGAAGGGACCGGATTCTTCGTCTATCTTCGGGAATCTCCCGATATTCTCTACCGTCGTATTTCCTCCCGGGGTATTCCCGCCTTTCTGGATCCACAAAACCCGGAAGATGCTTTTTACCGCCTCTTTGAAAAACGGGAAAAGGATTACAGCGCCCTGGCCACCATCACGCTGGATTGCCGGGGCAGAGCGGCTGCGCCCGTGGCGGAAGAGGTGCTGACCCGATTGAAGGAGGCCGGGTATGGGGGCTAACACCTTCGGGACGATCTTTCGTGTTACCACTTTCGGAGAATCTCACGGACCTGCCCTGGGTGCGGTCCTTGATGGGGTTCCTCCCAGGCTGCCCCTGACAACGGAAGATATTCAAAAAGACCTGGACCGCCGAAAACCCGGGGGATCACCGGTGTCAACCCCCCGGAAAGAAGAGGACCGGGTGGAGATTCTCTCCGGCGTGTTTGAAGGTTTTACCACCGGCACACCCCTTGCCCTGCTGATCAGAAACCGGGACGCCCGCCCGGAAGCCTACGATGAGCTGAAGGATCTTTTCAGACCCTCCCACGCGGACAGAACCTACCTGGAGAAATACGGTATCCGGGATCACCGTGGAGGCGGAAGAGCCAGCGGCCGGGAAACCGCCGCCCGGGTGGCCGCCGGAGCGGTGGCGAAAAAATTTCTCAGCCTTCGGGGTATTTCCCTCCGGGGCTACACCCTGGAAGCTGGGGGAATCCGATGCGCCTCCTTCGATGAAAGGGTCATCGACGACAACCCCCTGTACGCTCCGGACAGCCGGGCGGCGGAAAAGATGCTCAAGACCATCGGCCGCCTGGCCGAGGAGGGGGACAGCGCCGGGGGTATCGTGGAGTGCCGGATTACCGGTTGCCCGGCGGGCCTGGGAGAACCGGTCTTCGACAAACTGGACGCGGACCTGGCCAAGGCGATGCTGTCCATCGGATCGGTAAAAGGAGTGGAATTCGGCAGCGGGTTCGCCTGTGCTCTCATGCGTGGAAGCGGCCATAACGACAAAATGAACGCCTCCGGGTATCTTTCCAATAATGCCGGGGGTATTCTCGGAGGAATCTCCACGGGTCAGGATATCCTTTTCCGAATAGCGGTAAAACCTACACCCTCCATAAGGCTTCCGCAAGCAACGGTGGATACCTCAGGATCGGAACGGGAAATTTCCATCCAGGGAAGGCACGACGCCTGCATATGCCCGAGGATTGTCCCCGTGGTGGAAGCCATGGCGGCCCTGGTCCTGGCAGACCATCTGCTGCGCTCCGCCGCCTCGATTTCCCTGGATCAGACCGAATAGAAAGCCCCTCCCTGGCGGATTCGGCGCCGGGAGGCCTTTATCTCATCACTGTAGTCTTCCAGTACCTCCTTAAGGCGGCAGCGAAGGGTCTCCAGGCCGAATTCCCGCCCGGCGATGGCGCTGTTCCTGTCGGTGATAATCTTTCTTTCCTCCGGATTGGTGAGGACATAGTGAATCTCTTCCAGGGCCCTCCGGGGAATCACCAGGCCGCCGTCCGGGCCGTAGACATCCCGGATCTCGATGTTCCTCAGGAGGGTCCCCCGGATATCGGTTTTGTACACCAGGTAGGTGGTGGTCACCACGGGAACCCGGGCGGCCAGGGCTTCCAGAAGGGCATTCCCAAAGCCTTCCCAGATGGGAAGATAGGTAACCAGGTCCGCATGGGCCAGCACATCCCGGTTTGTATAGATCTTCCGTCCTTGAGTATCCATCCCCCGGCGGGAACCTACCCGGGAAGCGATGAGATGCAGGGGAACTCCCCTTTTCTCCGCCAGGTCCGCCACATATCCGGAATAATCGGTATCCGGTTCATCCCCCTGGCCCAGGGACACCACCAGGTGGATTCTGCCGGCCAGATCGGGGTAATCCTTGGCCAGGGCGGCACAAAGGGCGATGGAGTCCTCGATCCGTTTCCGGGGAACCATCCGGGTAGGCTGCAGAACCAGGATATCCCGGGGTGAAAAACCCAGCTCCTTGCGAAAATCTCCGTTGTATTCGTCCATTACCACGGGGTGCTCAAAGTCCTCACAGTTGGGGATCACCTTCGGCTGCACATGCTTCAGGGATCGCAGAATATGGGCGGCGTAGGACGACAGCACTACATGTTCCAGCCCCGGGTCCGCCGGAGGCATGGTGCGGGTAAGGAGCGGTTCTATTCTGCTGTGGCTGAACCGGCTTCGCTCCCACCAGAAATCATGGTGGTGGAAGATCGTCGCCACCCGTCGGTTTACCGCCAGCTGGTACACAGCCATTCCTCCCAAGAGGGTCATGGGCATGGCATTGGTGTTCTCGGCAATCAGCACGTCGATTCCCTGGCTGTAGATGAACTCGAAAAGACGGTTCGCCGTTTCAGCCCCCCGCTTCTTCAATTCTTCGATGATGCGTTTTCGGCGCCGGCTGTTGACGTGGGGGGTGAGTTTTCCCAGATGGGGAAAGACTTCCTGCTCCAGAGCCCTCTGGAAAGGGCTGTCGAACCGAAGGGATTCGTCGGTAAACCGGTTTTCCTCCGGGACGGCTTCCAGGGGACCGCCGTACCGGCCAGACAGAGTATACACCTGGTGCCCGAAGCCCTGAAGCACGTTGATCCATTTATCCACCTCCAGAGAAACCCCGTCCACATCCCCCAGCTTACCGGCAATAAAGCCGATGTTATACATGAGGAGGCACCCAGTCCTGGTTGGAAAGAAGCGGCCCCATCCGCCCTTTCCATCGGGGATTCTTGGAGGACATGTCCTCCGTGTACAGCGGCGGCTTCAAGGGTTCGGCCTGAGGAAAAAGAAAACCCAGGATATAGGCGGCGATCCACCGTTCGATCTTCAGTACTACCAATTTATGCCGCAGTCTTCCCTGCACGTCTCTGTTTAAGATACCCGGGATGGTGTCCGTCGTTACGATCTCATCGATCACCGGGTCATTTAAATAGATCCTTCCTTCCCGGGATGAATAAAAATGGGTGACAAAGAAAACAATCCGCCGGGGATTTCCTTTTCGCAGCAGGCGGCAGCATTCAACAATGGTATGGCCGGTGCGGACCATATCGTCAAAAACCACCACGTCTTTTCCCGAAAGATCCTTCAAGCCGATCTCACTGTCCTGAGCGACGCGAACATTGATTTCCTGCTCCGAGAGACGTTCCTTGTCTATGGTAATCAGGGGAATCCCGGCAAAGGGAAAGGCTTTCCTGGTTACCTCGGCGAAGGGGCGGGCGCCCCTGTCCGGGGCGCAGATAACCAGCTTGTTTTCATCGATGACATCCGAGTCGAAGATGTAGTGAGCGTAGAGATCCGCGGGAACGGCATTGTGAAACCTGCCGGAGAGGCGATCCATAAAGACGCTCTGCACGGAACAGGAATGATTATGAACGGTAAAAACATCGTCCACCCCGGATTGTTTCAGAAGATCGGCGTATATTCGGGCCGAGAAGGGTTGGCCGTCGAATTTTTTATAATCCTCCAGGTCCCTTTTAAAACCGGTAAGTCCGTGTTCATTCCTGGGCCCCCGGTCCTGGGCACTGTAGAAAAGATCCGGTTCCAGGAGAATGACCCTCTGGGCGCCGTTGTCCTTAGCCGCCCGGATAATGAGAAAGTTTCTCATGGCCAGTTCATCTCGGGTGTAATGGGTCAGCGTGGTACTGACAATAAGAACCGTCTTCCCCTGCAACTGGTTACCGATATCATCAAAATTTCTTTCATCCACTAAAAAACGGGGGCAAAACTCGGTATTAAGAAAGCTTTTTAAGGAGATCAGATCGGAATAGTCTTCCTGCTGGGCAATATGATGGGCGATATCGTCCACAAAGGGATTGTCCGCCGTGTTACCTACAATTAAAAAAGTGTTCATAATCTCAGTTCCTCTATAACTCTAGGTGAGCAAAAGAAGCCTGTCAAGGGGAAGAGGAAAAAAGACCGGGTGAAGAGAAGTCTCTTGCCAGAAGAAAGGCTTTTTCTTATACTTCCGCCATGATACCGGAAAATTTTTGGTTTGCCATCTCACTGACCCTCCTGGCCGGACTTTCCACCGGCATCGGCAGTATCCTGGCCTTTTTATCCAAGTCCTTCAATCCCAAATTCCTCGCCGGCACCCTGGGTTTTTCCGCCGGGGTGATGATCTATGTATCCATGATAGAGATCTTCGGTAAAGCCAAAGACTCATTATCGGAAGTGTACGGCCTTAAAACGGGATATGTGGTTACCACGGTGGCCTTTTTCATCGGTATCGCCGTTATAGCTATCATCGACGCTCTGGTGCCGGAACGGGAAAACCCCCATGAGATTGCTCACTGCGAAGAATGCCCCGAAGGAAGAAACCATGCCGGGCTCATGCGGATGGGGCTCTTTTCGGCTTTAGCCATCGGTATTCATAACTTTCCCGAGGGCCTGGCAACCTTTATGGGAGCCTTGGGAGACCCGGCCTTAGGAATCAGCATTACCGTAGCCATCGCCATCCACAACATCCCGGAAGGTATTGCCGTTTCCATGCCTATCTATTACGCCACCGGCAGCCGGAAGAAGGCCTTCTTCTACTCCGCCCTCTCCGGATTTTCCGAACCCTTAGGAGCCCTGGCGGGGTATTTCTTATTACGGCAGATCTTCGGCGAATCCATGTTCGGCATCACCTTCGCGGCGGTAGCCGGTATCATGGTGTATATCTCCCTGGACGAGCTTCTCCCCACGGCGGAGAAATACGGAGAACACCATGTGGCCATCTTCGGCCTTATCGGCGGCATGGCGGTTATGGCCCTGAGCCTGCTGCTCTTCGCGTAAAAGAAACCCGGTGCCTTGAATCACGGAGATCGAAGGAAGATGCCGCAGCACGGAGAGCTGAATAAACACCCTCGATATTCAGTAGAAAAGCTTCCCGACAGGTCAGTTTCCATCAGGTCTTCCGCTTAGCTTGTTACTATTAATTCTATCCGGAGAAAGAAATTAGTTCCGGAGGGTCCTTCCTTTTCACTGAACGAAAAAAGAAAATTCCATCGGCAGCTTTACTTTCGTATCCCTAGAGTATAGGATTTATACAAACAGATAACTTCAGGAGGCACAACCAATGGAATTTCCCTGGAAGATCTTCATAGATTTCGGTTGTATCGGTCTTGCTCTGCTGCTGGCAACCCTTATTCGTTCCAAGGTTCGTTTTTTTCAACGTTATCTGATACCCAATGCTTTGACGGCCGGGTTTATCCTTCTTCCTTTTTACAATTTTCTCGCCCCGCCGCTGAACATTACCACCGAAGGTTTGGGAGGCCTGGTCTACCACCTCTTGAGCATATCCTTCATCGCCATGACCCTCCGGAAAACCGAAGGCAAAGGCAAGCCCAAGGGGCCGGGAATTTTCGGAACCGCCGTGGGAATCATATCTCAGTACGCCATCCAGGCCATGGTAGGACTGCTGTTCACCCTGCTCTTTATGGCCACGATCATGCCGAAGCTCTTTCCCGCTTTCGGCATGCTCCTGCCCCTGGGGTTCGCCCAGGGTCCGGGGCAGGCCTTTGCCATCGGCCAGGGTTGGGAATCCTTCGGGTTTATCGGCGGTGGAAGCATCGGGCTTACCTTCGCCGCTATCGGATTCCTTTGGGCTTGTTTCGGCGGGGTATTCCTGATTAATTACGGCATCCGTAAGGGATGGATCACCAAGGAAGCCTTGGGGGCCATCAAGAAAAAGGACGTAACCTCGGGGATCCACCCCCGGGGAACGGATCTTCCTTCGGGGACCCGGCTTACCACGGAAAGCGAGGCCATAGACTCTCTGACCTACCACCTTTGTTTTGTTCTTTTTACCTATTTTCTTTCCTACATGCTCCTCAAAGGGCTGACCTTTCTCCTTTCCTTTGCCGGAGACCTGGGAAATGACCTGGCGGTGAACCTCTGGGGAATCAGCTACATTTTCGCAGCCCTGCTCTCGCTGGTGATGAAAAAGGTCATTTCCGTTCTGAAAGTAGACCACACCCTGGACAACGGCACCCTTACCAGAATCTCCGGAACCGCGGTGGATCTCATGGTGGCCGCATCCATCGGGGCTATCTCCCTGGTGGTGGTGATGGAATACTGGCTCCCGATTCTCGTCGTCAGTACCGTGGGGGGAATCCTGGCCCTGGTCACCCTGCCGTGGCTCTGCTCAAGGATGTTCAAGGATCACCGGCTCGCCCGAACCCTGATTATCTACGGAGCTTCCACGGGCACCATGCCCACCGGGCTGGCCTTGTTACGGGTGATCGACCCCGATTTTGAGACCCCCGTGGCGGCGGATTACATGTACTCCACGGCTATCATCTTCGTCATCGTAATCCCCTTGATTCTTTCAATCAACCTGCCGGCCTATGCCTATAAAACGGGGAACATGCTGTATTTCTATCTGATGCTCGGCGTCGTGGCTGCCTATATGGTAGTGGTACTGATCATGTTCGTGGTTCTCGCCCGCCGCAGAGCTTTCAAACAGAAACGGCGGGTGTGGCTGCGGGAAGAAGAGTAACAGAAACGAGAGAAGTTACCAACTGAATCTTTCTACCGGGGGATAAGCCTTTCTCACCGCCGCGGTCAGGACTATCCCTCCGGTAAGACCCACGGCGTTCTGTATCAGGTTCCCCGGGACCTCCACCAGGGCCGCCCCGAAGCCTACCATCAAGCCTCCCGCCAGAAAATAGAAACCCGTCATAACGACTGTCCCGGCAACCCCCCCCAGAGTGTATCCGGCGGCCTTGCCCGAAGGGCTCTCACTCCGGCGTCTTGAAAGAAGCCGGAAAAGATACCCCGCCAGGAGTCCCTGAAGACCGTGAATCCCCAGGGTTATGGGCGCCCATTGGGAATAACCGGCAAGGATATCGGCGATGGCGGGCCCCAGGCCGCCGGCAAACAGGGCGGTAAGGGGTCCGAAGGTAAAGGCGGTGAAGTAAATGGCCACATCCCCCAGGTTGATGTATCCCCGGGTGGGGGCAATGGGAACCCGTATTATATAGGTGAATACCGTCGTAACGGCTGTAAGAATTGCCACGGCGGCCAGGTGCTTCGTACCGTTTCCACCGGCAGCCTGGTCTTCCTTGTCCTTTCCACTGTCCATGCTGTTTCCCCCTGAAATTACCGCCATAGAATCGGCAGCAGTTCCGCGGCTACTATGATACATGAAAGAAACATCTGTGAAAAGAACCTTGCTCCCCCGGGAAGGACCCCGTAGGAGGTTCGTGCCTTCCCCCCCCCCACCCCCCGGATCTCCAAAGCCATGGACAGGGGATCGATGCTCTTTACCGACTGTATCAACACCGAAGTAAGGGTGGGGAAAAAGGCTTTAACTCCTTTAAGAAAACCCCGGGAAGACGAAGTGCCTTCCCCCGCCCTGAGGGAATGGGCATCGGATACCTGCCGGTACAGATCGGCAAAATGGGGAATATAGCGGAAAGCCAAGGTCACCACCAGGGAAGAGCGGAAAGGCAGACCGAACCACCGGAGGGAAAGGAGAATTGTCTGCAGGTCCGTGGTTCTGAAATAGAGATAAAAGGTCAGGGTAACCCCGGAAAACCGTAAGAGCATCCTTACCGTTTCCTCCAGCCCCGCCGTTGTCGCCAGCACCATCCCTTTCACGCTGATTAAGGGGGTCCCCTGGCGGTTGAATAAAGGGGTGAGCAGGGCAACCAGAATCAGCACCGGCAGAATGGACCGCAAGGGGGTGCCCGCTTCTTTCAGCCCGATGGTCAGGGCAAAGACCAGGACCCAGGCGACCAGAGCGGCGGCAAGAAAAACCGGGGGCAAGGGGTAGAAGAAGAAGGCCGCTGAACCGACGAGAAGAATCAACTTTGCCCGGCCGTCAAAGCGGTGAAAGGCACTGTTTCCTGGAAGAAAAAAATCCCCCGTCACCCTACTCCTCCAGTTCCCTGACGGGACCGGCAAAACCGCGGGGATATTCCGAGATTATCCGGCCGTCCTTCATGATGCATAACCGGTCTCCCACAACCCTGGCCAGCTCAAGATCATGGGTAATCACCACAACGGATCCTCGGGAATCGGAAAGGCTCCGAAGCATGAAAGAGAAATCCTCATAGGATATCCCCGAATCGGCTTCATCCAGGATATAGATCCGCCGTTTCAGAAGATAATAACAGGCCGCCTGCAGGCGTTTTCTGGTACCGTAACTCAGCAGAGCCGGCGGAGCGTCCAGGTTTTCCAGCGAAAAAAGTTCCGCCGCTTCTTCCACCTTCCGGACAGTCCCCTGATCCTTCGGTAAACCGTACAGGAGCTCCTCCCGTACCGTGGGGAGGAAAATCTGGTAATCCGGGTTCTGGAAAATATACCCCACCCGTCGGCGAAGGTCATCGGGGTGAGCCGGTTTTTCCGATTCCCCGTCTTCGTGAAATGAAAGCCGCCCCTTGTCCGGGCGAAGAAGCCCGCAGAGAATCCGTCCCAAGGTGGATTTACCACAGCCGTTTCTCCCCACCAGGCAGACCGTCTCCCCGCGGTGAAGAGAGAACCCCTCTACCCGCAGGGTAAAAGAGTCCGCCTCGGGGTAGGAAAATTCGATTCCCTCCGCCTTCATTAGTTCCTCACCCCGGGAGGGGCGAGGTTCCTCGAGCCCTTTCGAGCTTTCCAGGAAAAGGCCGTCTCTTTTCAAGGCGGGTAAAAGGTCTTCCTTTTTTTCAAGAGAGAAGGGTCCGTTAAAACCTGAAGGGGTCAGCACGGCGGCCTGAGAAAAATACCCCCTCAGGGGGGCGGAATACCGGGAGGAAAACACTACGGCCCCCCCTTGACGCTCCGAAAGAAATGAAAGGATCTGTCTTCGGGCCGGAGCGTCGATCTCTTCCAGGGTTTCATCCAGGATCCAGAGATCGGGACGTTGAGCATAGAGAACCGCCAAGAGAAGCTTGCGCTTTTCACCGCCGGACATCCGACCGGGGTTTCTCTCCCGAAATTTCTCCAGGCCTAAGGCTTCCAGAGCTGCGGCCACCCGCCGGACCATTTCCTGCCGGGGGACCTGTAAGGATTCCAGGGGAAAAGCCACCTCCCAATCACAGCGGGTCATAATGATCTGTTCATCCGCGTCCTGGAAGATAAGCCCCAGGGTATCCATCAATTTCTGAGGAGCCGGCATGCCTGAGGTCAGGCCGGGGAGATACATCTTTCCCTTCAGGGTGCCGCCGGTATGCCGGGGCACCAGGCCTGCCATGATCCGGGAAAGGGTGGTTTTACCGCACTCCGGTTTTCCCATGATCAATGAGAGGCTGTCTTTAGGAAGCTGCATAGAAAGTCCGCGGAATACCGGTTCACGGGGAAGGCCGGAATACGAGGGGTAGCAGAAAGAGAGGTCTTCAAAAATAATCGATTCGCAGCTCATAGTCTTTCGTCATTTGTCCTGGAGTGAGTCTGTATGATAGTCAATAAGATCATTTTATGGAAGCAACCCTTGCTTTTTTTCATTTCCAATACTACCCTTTCCCGTTGACTATGAAGAATACACCCCTGATTGTACAGAGCGACGGCAGCCTTCTTCTGGACGTCCATGCCGAAGGTTTCGAAGAGGCCCGGGCGGACATTTCCCCTTTCGCGGAGCTGGAAAAGTCGCCGGAGCATATCCATACCTACCGGATCACTTCCCTTTCCCTCTGGAACGCTTCCTCCGCCGGAATAACCGGTGAAAAGGTTCTTCACACCCTGGAAGAGTGGTCCCGCTACGAGGTCCCCGATAACATCTCTTTTCTCGTGAAAGAAACCATGGCTCGTTTCGGCGTTGTTACCCTGGTTCCGGGAGAAAAGGCAGGAGTCTTTCAGCTAAAGGTGGCCGAGGCGGCGGTAAGAAAGGAACTGGAGCATAACAGGAAGCTGACGGCTTACCTGACCCCTGAAGGGGACGGCTATACCCTCCCCCTGATTCACCGGGGCACGGTGAAACAACTGCTCCTGGAAGCGGGATATCCGGCGGACGACCGGATACCCCTTACCACCGGAGATCCCCTGTCCTTCAGCCTTCGCGAAGAAACCCTGCAGGGAGAGGCCTTTTCCTTAAGGGATTACCAGGAAGACGCCGTTCGAGCCTTTATCGGCGGCGGGCGCCCGGGAACGGGGTACGGGGTGCTAGTGCTGCCCTGCGGAGCGGGGAAGACCCTGGTGGGAATGAAAGTGATGGAGCAGCTTTCCACCCACACCCTGATCCTGGCCACCAACGTGACGGCGGTTCACCAATGGATTGACGAACTGCTGTCAAGAACCACCTTGAAAGAGGAAGAGATCGGCGAATATACCGGTTCCAAAAAAGAAATACGCCCGGTTACCATAGCCACCTACCAGGTGCTTACATGGAGACCCGACCGGGAGGGGGATTTTCCCCATTTCAAGATCTTCAGCGAGAGGAACTGGGGGCTGATTATCTACGATGAGGTGCATCTGCTGCCGGCCCCGGTCTTCCGTATTACCGCGGAAATTCAGGGAATTCATCGACTGGGACTGACAGCCACCTTGATCCGGGAAGACGGGAAGGAAGGGGATGTCTTTTCGCTGGTGGGACCGAAGCGGTTCGACGTTCCCTGGAAAGAGCTGGAATCCAAGGGGTGGATCGCCGAGGCCTATTGCCGGGAAATCCGGGTATCCCTGCCGGAAAAGCTGAAAATCGCCTATGCCCTGGCGGATAAGCGAGGGAAATTCCGCCTGGCCTCGGAGAACCCTTTAAAAAACCTGATCGCCAAACATATTATCGCCAACCGCCGGGAAGACTCCATCCTGGTGATCGGTCAATACCTGGACCAATTGAAAAGCATAGCCCAGGAGCTCAAAGCCCCCCTTATCACCGGCAGCACACCCAACGCTCGCCGAGAAGAGATCTACAGCCAGTTCCGCCGGGGAAAAGTACCGGTGCTGGTGGTATCCAAGGTGGCAAACTATTCCATCGACCTGCCCGACGCCTCGGTGGCCATCCAGATCTCCGGAACCTTCGGATCACGGCAGGAGGAAGCGCAACGGCTGGGCAGAATTCTCAGGCCGAAGGAAAAAAACTCCTGGTTCTACTCTTTGACCACCCGTTTCTCGGAAGAGGAACACTACGCCATGAAACGTCAGCAGTTTCTCACCGAGCAAGGCTATAAATACCATATCGATGTGTGGGAAGACTCGGAGGACCTGGAAGAACCTGCGGAAAACCGATTTTAAAAATTCTTTACTCCCCTTCTGCCTTCTTGAAGGAAAAGCTCCTTTGTTGTATGCTGTTCTGTTACGCCATCCCGGAGGAAAAACCTTATGGTCGATGATCCTGACGAAGCCTGGAAATCCTCACTGCTGACCCTGCCGGACCAGGTCTTCTTCACCTTGATGAGGAATTATCTGGGGGGTATCACCACTCCCTTTAACAAACATGACCTCATAGAGAAGCTGACGGTCTTCATGAGAAAAGAAACCATTCAGGAACGGATTATCAGCCTGCTGGACGAGAAGGACCGGTTGATCATTAGCCTGGTCTGCGCTCTGGATTCGGTATCTCGAGAGAATTTATATCGGATCACGGCGCATCGCTTTTCCTACGGTTCGTTTCTCCACCTTTTGGCTTCCCTGCAGGAACGCCTGCTGCTTTACACCTGGGGTTTCCAGGAGACCTTGTATGTACGAATAAACCCCCTTCTGAAACAGATACTGGAGAACCGGGTAGCGGGCTTTCCTTCCATCTTTCGCTGTCGGACCGTTGTGACACCGAAATCCCGGGTACCCTGGAGTGAAGGCTTTATTACTGCCCTGCTGGCCTATGTGCACTGGAGTCCCCAGGCCTTTGAGAGCGACGGAAGTCTTAAAAAGCGCGCTCAAGGGAGCTTTGAAACGGTATTCCCGGGGATGCCGGGTAAAACGGTAAAAACCCTGATGGAGGCTCTCCTTTCGCTGCATCTGGTCTACCGACACAATGAACGGTTTCATTTCAGACCGGAGGTTTATCAGGATTTCCTCCTCCTGCCGGAGGTAAGGCGTAAACAACTCTTCGGCGCCGCCTTTGTCTTTCCCGGAGCCGGTAACCCGGACGAAAGAGAGGCTTCCCGGAGGGTGTACCACCGTCTGACCACCTCTTTTCCCGATAAAACGGCGGTACACCCGGAAGATTTTAAATCTTATTTACTTACCTGCGGACTTTTCGAGGATCTTCACCGGGATATGGAAGAAGAAGGGAAAAACCTTTTTTTCCTGGGGGCTTTCCAGAAGGGGAAGGACGGCTGGGTATCCTTTAACCCCGGATTCCGGGAGTGGATGGGGATCTTCGATCAGGAAGCCGCTGTGTTTCAGGCGAATTTCGACCTTCTTCTACCAGAACACCCCAGGATTCAAGGCCTGGCCTTTGTGCCGGTCCTCTTTCATCCTGTTCGCTGTGACCGGGCGGCGGAATTCCGTCTGGACCAGGACAGCTTTGTTTCTTTTCTCGATCATGGAGGAACCGCTGAAAAAGCGGTCGCGGCCTTGTCGGAGCTGACGGCCCATCCTCTCCCGCCCCACGGTGCCACCACTCTGCGGCTTTGGGAGGAAAAATACAGAAGTCTGAGCTTCTATTCCGGGAGGATCGTTCGGGTAACCACGGACCTGGCTCCTTTTCTCGATCACTCGCCGGCTTTTCAGGCTCTTGTCAGGGAAACCCTGGCTCCGGGGCTTTACTTCCTGGGTGAGGTATCGGAAGAATCCCTGCGAGAGGCTCTAAAAGCAGCGGGGATACATCATCCTCCGGCGCCCCCCTCGACGGTCACCTTGTCATCCCGCCAGATGCCGGTCTTCCAGGTTGACACGTCCTCTTCTCCCGAAAATCCACTGTTCGAGGCTGCCTGCCCCGAGATAGTACCGTCCCGGGGACGGCCTCCCTTTCTGGAAGATCTGAAACATTCTCTGCAGGAAAAGAAACTGCTGCAGCCCCTGCACAAGGAGTACCTTCACCGGATAAAAAGGCGGCTTATTCTGGATGAAAGCCAGCTCTCCCGGGACCTGGATGCTCCGGGGCAGAAAGAAGCCCGGGGCTTAGATTTTCCGGGAAAACTTCGCCTTATCCAGGAAGCTTTAAATCGAACGAACACGCTGCTGGAGATTCCTCTGGAGGCAGGGTCGGAAGAAACGATGATTCTGCAGCCTTTGACCCTGAAAAAGCAAGACAATGAAGAGGTGCTGCTGGCTTTGATCCTGCCGGAGGGAGAAGAAAGGGAATTCCCCGTAAAGAGATTCCCCCGCATCCGCCTTTTATCCGGATACCTGGTACCCTTGAACGGTTAAAGATCCGGCGGGTATTCACGACCGGTGAAAAGGCGGAACTGAAGCACCCCCTGAGCCTTCAACATAGCCAGGCCGTTCATGGTTCTGCAACCCGCTTCCCGGGCTCTGCGGAGAAAACGGGTTTCTTCCGGATAGTAGATGATATCCACCACGGCCTCACGGCCGCTG
Organism: Spirochaetales bacterium; assembly: GCA_016932135.1. Classification (GTDB taxonomy): domain Bacteria; phylum Spirochaetota; class Spirochaetia; order JAFGDJ01; family JAFGDJ01; genus JAFGDJ01. Next base: position 40,474 of record JAFGDJ010000212.1, read on the forward strand.
AACCGGTAGTCCGGCGCCGGGTCACTTTCCTCATGGGGATGCATTCCCACACCGGTGGCTTGAATAATCAAAGGGTAATCCCCCTCCCGATGGAAATCCCGCAAGGAACCCCAGGAACAACCATACTTCTCGGCGCATTGGAGGGCTTTTTCCGTGGTTCGATTGTACACCGTTACATCGGCCCCCCGACTTACCAGGCCGTAGACAATCGCTCCGGCCGCTCCCCCCGCCCCAAGAACGGCGGTTTTTACGGAAGAAAGACCCCGGGGGAACCAGGAGTCCAGGGAGAAAAGAAACCCCTCCACATCGGTATTGCAGCCCCACCACCGATCCCCCCGACGGACCACGGTGTTACAGGATTTCACCGCGGCAACCCCTTCGGTCATCTCATGGAGAAAGGGAAGAACGGCGTTTTTAAAGGGCATGGTAACCGAAAAACCCCGGATATCCAGCTCCCGGGATAGGCGGAAGAAGGCCTCCGGATCATCCGTGGGGAAAGGCAGATACACGGCTTTCATACCGATGACTGAGAATCCGGGGTTGTGAATGGCCGGGGACTTGCTGTGCATCACCGGGTTTCCGATGATTCCGAACACCGCGGTCTCCCGGTCAATCTCCCGGACCCGGTACAGTTCATCCATAACTTCGACTGGAAACTCATCCTCTCTGTCCGCCGTCACCGCAGCGGTGCAGTAGGTGAAAGCCGCTCCCAGTTTCCCGGCGAGGATCCGCGCGGGTGAACCGAAAGCCCCCTCCCCCAGGAGCAGGTATTCATCAATCCCCTCCAGCCGACGGCTCAAGGTCAGCAACTCTTCCTGCTCCCTGGAGGTTTCTAAGCCCATGACAACCCGGGGGATCTCTCCCCTATCAGCCCGGTCTTTCATCAGAGCCGGAAGTTCCGGAGGAATTTTCCCGCGGCAGTAAAACGAGCGGATAATCCGCGTTCCCTTGGCCCGCCCTTGTTCCTCCAGACCCGTGTCCAGGCAGTCGGATTCCAGGTCCAGGTAAGCGTATGAGCCTTTCAAACCTTCTTCCAGCAGACTCAGCCTCGTCGGTTCATCGGAGGTACATCCGCCGCCCTCCCGGGCTCTGCGGCATGACAGGATCGCCGGTACGTCCAGCCTCGCGGGAAAGGAGGCAAGCTCTTCCCGCTGATCCTCCTGAAGATAATCCGCCCTGATCTCCGCCAGGTCGAAATGCCCCTTCAGCTCTTTGAGCAGGGCGATATTCTCACCCAGGGTTTTTCCCTGTAAAGAAAGACAAAGAGGAATCATCAAAAATCCGCCCTGTACAGATACAGATCGACCACGACCCCGTCCTTCACCAGAACCCGCAGACGGACGGGGAAACCGGAATCCGGCAGGTTGAAGACCAGGGAATCCTCCGTTTCACCGAAGGGTTCTCCCAACAGCTCTTCCAGGGAATCCACCGGCTCTCCGATGCTCACCCCCGCCAGGGTTCCTTGAGAACGGACCCGTACCTGCCATACCCGGTTCTGAAAAAGAAACAGGGAATAATCCTCACCGTAACGGAAGACCAGGTCATCCTGCCAGGGTTCATCGCCTCGCAGGGGAAAGACCTCCGTGGGAACACCGCAGGTGTTCCAAAGGGTTGCAAGGTCAAACCCGAGATAGGCCGCCGGGTCACCCTCCGCGGACAAAAAGCCGGAGATAAAAAGAAGAAGCATAAACAAAAGAGATAGTTTTCTCATGGCGGCATTGTATAAAGAAAAAGGATTCCGTTGCAACCGACAGGCCGGGTCTATCTGGCCAGCTCTTCAATCTTCCGGTAGCTGCTTCGTATATCCGGGTCGTTGGGGTTGAGCATATAGGCTTGATTGATATAGCGGAAGGCCTTTCGATAATCCTCCAGTTCGACATACAGATCCGCCAGGGCGGAGAGGGCATCCAGATTATGCAGATTCTCCAACAGAGCGGAGCGAAGAGCATCCAGCCGGCGGGGAGTATCCGTGAGGATCCTGGAAAGGATATAAAATAGAGTGCTGCGGGTCGTGCTATCGGTTTCCTCGGCCAGGGCTTTTAGACATTCCTCCTCAGCCATGACTCGCTGGCCGGTCTCTAGGAGGCTTTCAATATAGAGAATCCTTATCCTTCGATCCTCGGGCTGACGGTTGTGGAGAATTTCGCTGTACTCCAGGGTTTTTTCCCAATTTTCCAATAAGCGGTACAACTCCGCTGCGGTTCTGAGGGTATCGTTGCTTTCATCCAACCTCAGAAGTCTCACTGTGTATTCTTCGGCTTTCTCCAGGTTCCCCCTGTCCAGGGAGTCCCGGATAAGAATCCTGAGACTGGGAACATGTTCCGGGGTATTTTCCAGCTTGGCTTCCAGGTAGCGCCGGGCCTCCTCATACTTCCCCGCCGCGATGAGTACCTCCCCGTATAATCCTGACAGCCGGTCCGAGGTGCCGTATTTTTTCAAGGCACCTTCGAGAAAAATCGCCGCCTCGTCGTATTGTTCCTGTTTAAAAAGGATTCTTCCTTTCAGGTACACAATATCCTCGTTCTCCGGCATCTTTTTTTCCACAATGAGCAATATCCTTCTGGCCTGCTCGACATTCCCCTGGGCTTCCAGAATCTTAACCCGCAGAAGAAGATAGGGAGGGTGCTCGATCCGGATCCTCAGGGCTTCGGTGATAAAATCCAGGGCTTCGGTGTAACGCCCCTGAAGAAAACAAGCCTGGGAACGGAGATACAGGTATTCGGCGTTTTCGGCGAGTTCTTCGGACCAGGTTTCCAGTCGTTTTTCCGCCTCAGCCGGTTCTCCGGTTTGAAAAGCTGCCCGGGCCCACCCCAGATCGGCGGGATAACAGGATGAGTCTCTTTCCAGGGCTTTGGTGTAGTACTCCTGGGCTTTATCCCATAATTTCTGCTTCTCCCGGATAATACCGAGAAGGTAGGGCGGCAGGACCGAACGAGTATCCAGGCTCTCGGCTTGCAGGAGGTTTTCCTCGCACTGCTCAAGAACCACCGGGTCGGAAGTAAAGAGGCTGGATAAGGGGGGAATAATAAGGGTGAGAAAGGAAACATCTTCCTGCCTCACCTGGGGGAATTGTCCCTTTCTGACGGTCTCCAGCAAGGGAGCATACAAGCTTCCCGGAGGCATGGGAACGGAAGGCAACCCGGAGGATAGTTCCGGGTAGAGAATCTGAAAGAGCGCCACGGTAAGGTGCCTCAGTTCCAGACCTTCTTCCGAAGTCCCCACCTCGTTGACCCCCAGGCCGTCCAAGGCCCGCTTCAGAGACCGGGGGGAACAAATACCGATCTCCCGAAGAATTTCATCGGAGAACCGGGTCTCCGCTTGAGGACTCGTATCGGAGCTTTCAGGCGGCTCTTCCGCCGGCGGGGCCGTTGCGCAGGCTGATATCAGAATGGCGAGCACCAGGGCTGTCGCTGTTTTTTTCACTGATGGTGATTATTTCCTTTCTTATCCAGATAGCGACCGCCTATATAGACCACCAGAAGAATAATACCCAGGATAATGATAAGAACCGGCCACCAAAGGGACACAAAACCGGTGAGAGATCGATTCGTTAATCCCAGGCTGAAAGGGAGGAAGGAAACGGCCAGGAGAATAACGGTAATACCCGAGATAATAAAGGAAAGCCGCCGGTAGCCTCTCTTCCTTCCCGCGTAGGGGAAAAAGGCAATTCCCGTGATCATCATAAACACAGGCCAGATCATCCCCAGGGTGCTTTCCGAGAGAAACCGTTCCTTTAAAATCACAAATATACCGACCAAGCTGATTATGACCCCGGGGAAGATGTATATATCCGGCCCCCCCTTGAAAAAGGTGACATAGAGAAGAAACAGGCCTAAGAGAATCAGTGGAACAGGCCAGAGGCGTCCAAAACTGGACAGGAATCCGGAGGTCCATAATAAAAAGGAACCGCCTAAAAGTATGAAGAGAACACTGAGAATGAGGGTTGTATTGTTTTTATCATTTTTCATCATTATAGCCTGTGTTATCTCATTAATGTTATCGGCAGAAGAACCTTTAACCTCTGCATGATAAGGATATATTTCGAGTCTACCAAATACTACCCTCCGGTGCAACTGTCTCCTATAGACCGGTTAACTCCTCTTATGGTAGCATGGGCCGATGAATCGACCGAAAAACCTCAGGCTTTTCCTTCTGTCCGCTTTGTTTGTTTCGCTGCTGTCGGCTTGTGAGCAGTTCTCCATACCCGATATACTGAAAAATGAGAATCCCTATGCCTATTATCTGTCGGAAACGGGAAACGACCGGGAAGAGCTGGAGCAACTTTTTGAGCTCTATGACAGCGCCGGGGAATCCTATGAGAGCAGATTCATTGTAATCCAACAGATCATGAAGATTCTCCACGCGGCGGGGCAGGAAAAAAAGCTCAATCTTTTTCTCACGACCTATATCGAAGAAGAGCCGGAAGATCCTTTTAACGCTTATTATCTGCTTATCGTGGCGGAGAACTACCGGGAACAGGATGCCCTGCCCCTGGCAGTCCATTATTACGAGCGTATTATAAAAAATTACCACGATCTGCTGGTGCAGGGAAGATCGGTCCATTATATCTGCCTGAAAAACCTGGTGACCATGGTGGAAGAACCGGAAGTCCGGGTTACCTATTACAAGGAGCTTATCGCTCGATTCAGTGAACCCGGCGGCTCCACATCCCTGGCCGACCAGGTGGACCCGGGACCTACCTACTACGCCCTGGCCGGCACCTATGAAGAGCTGGGAGAATGGGACCTGGCCATCCAGGCGTATAAAAACTTTCTCAAGTACCCGGACTGCGTGATCCCGGGGAACCCCAACGCCCAGAAGGAAATAGAAGGGCGGGTCGCCTTTTATGATTACCGGGACAAGAACTGGTCCGTGGAAAGCCTGGAAGAACTGACACAGATCATACAATACGCCATCTACCGCCGGGACCCCAGGACCTTGAACCGCTACCGGGCCAAGGTGAATTTCTTCGCACAATCCTGGGAACAGGAGGCATCGGAAGCCAACGTGGAAGAATTCTGTTCCGACTTCGGGCGTTTTATCACCGTTCGCCTGTATTGCGCCTCATCTCTCGATCCGGATTCCAACAACAGGGAAGCCTATCTGGAAACCTGGGGCTGGGCTTACTATATCCGCACCTGGTATCTCTATTTCAGAAGAATCCATTTTCCCGCCAACCCGGAAATAAACGGACGCTGGGAATGGGCTGGGATTTACTTCGGAGAAAAACCTTTCGCCGGTTCCGGAGGAAAAACCTGAAAGGGATGAAAAGGTTTTTTCTTCTCGTCTGCTTTTTTTCTCTGGGAAGCCTGTCTTCGTTTTTAACGGCGGAGGATAAACCGGTTATCAATCGCAGAACCGTGCCTTCGGAAACAGCCCTGGGACATTCTCCCGTGCAGACTCACGCGGGACCGGTGATCCACTCTCTCAATCCCGGAGAGCGGGAGTTACTGTCCGCCTGGCTTTTAAAACTTCAGGAAGACGCCTACCTTGCCTGGATAGAACAGGCCTTAAGGCGGGGACAGCCCTACCGCTCCTTTATCCGGGCGACCGTCCGGGAATACGGGCTGCCGCCGGAGATCGAATTCCTTCCGGTACTTGAATCGGAGTTCAAAAGTTACGCCGTCAGCAGCTCCGGCGCCACCGGTTTATGGCAATTCATGACCAACAGTATTCGACCGTATAACATCCGGCTGAACGAATGGTCCGATGAACGCCGGGACTTCTGGAAAGCCACCCACGGAGCCCTGGCGAAACTGCGGGATAATTACAACGAGTTGGGGGACTGGCTTTTGGCCCTGGCGGCCTATAACTGCGGGATAAACCGCATGAAAAGCGCCCTGGAAAGAGCTCAAACCCGGGATTTCTGGGAGCTGGCCGAGGGGGGGTATCTTCCCCGGGAAACGGTTCAGTATATTCCCAAATTTCTCGCCGTGTGTCACCTGGCGGGTTACGCGGGCCGTTACGGCATCCCCCTGGACTGGACACCCGGGGTACGGTGGGAACGTATCCCCCTGGACCAGGCCGTGGATCTTTCCCTTCTGGCTGCGGAAGCCGGGGTTCCCAAGGACATCCTCTTAGCCGGGAACGCCGAGCTGCGGTACGGCATAACCCCTCCCGGCGACAGTGCCTATTTTCTGAAGGTTCCGGCGGAATATTCCGATGCTATAAAAGAGACCCTGGCACGGCAGGATATAAAACTGATGAAATTCTACCTGCATACCATACGAACCGGAGACACCTATTACGCCCTGGCGAAACATTATGGAGTCAGTGTGGCCATGATTGAACGCTACAATCCGAAGCTTGATCCTCTTTTTCTTCGGGTGGGAGCCACCGTGGTGGTTCCGGCGCTGATCGAAACCGGTCCCTATATCGGAGAGTCCCCGGCCGAGTCCTTCTCCGGAGGAGCCTTTCAGGGGGTCTACACGGTACAGCCCGGGGACAGCCTGTGGAGTATTTCCCGGCGTTACAATATCAGCCCGGAAGCCCTGGCCATGAATAACAATATCGGTCTTAACGGTACACTCTACGCCGGCACGATAATCCAGGTACCGGGCCTAGAGGACCTGAAGGAGGCAGGGGTAGTTGATTAGAAAAATCATCCTCCTGACGGCGGTTCTTTTCTCATCGGGGCTTCTCTTTTCCTGGGATATCCGGTCCGAGCACACCGTGGACTGGTCCGCCAACGCTTTATACCTGGAAGCTACGGCATATCGGGAGTCGGGAGACCCTGCCCTGCCCTCGGCGAGAGGGTTGGCGGAGAAAGCCCTGGAGAGGGCCCTGCCGGAACTCCTGCTGAAGGCTTTATCCGATATTCCGGCGGATTCCCAGGCGACCTTAGGGGAGCTTTCCAGAACCAATAAGGATGTCCTGGAATGGTACCAGTCACTTCACCAAAAGGTGTCCACCGGAACCGGGCATTTCACCTCGGATCTGTCGGGTCTCACCGTCAGGTTCACTCTTACGCTGTGTCCCGACCTGATTACCCCCCTGATCGAACACCAGCGGTCTTATAAAAGCGAATTACGCCTTGACTGGGAGCCCTCAGGTCCTTTTACCGGTATTATCATTTATATTCCCCGGGATCTGCCGGTTTTCAACACCTCCCGTACCGCAGCTCTGGAACCCTGCCTGTTGCCGAAGATCTATGACCAGGAACTGAAGCTCTTAACCGCTCCCTATATGATAGATCCCGACGCCTTGCGTGCCTGGGGCGCGGTCCTGTATACCCACGACCTCAATGAAAAGAGCTACATCCATCGGATCGGCTATTATCCCATGCGCCTTGTCGCCCGGGGCGTTTTCGGCAGCAGACCGACCGATCCGGTTATTCCTCAGGAATGGGCGGATAAAATCCGTTCTTCCCGGGATCTGCAGCGCCTTATCACCCAGGGGAGGGTTGTTTTCGTTCTTCAGGAATCCCTGGATACCCCTGAAGCATCAACCGGGCCATAATCCGGCAGTCCCCCAGCAAATTATCGATCTTGCAGTATTCGTTGGGCATATGGGCTGTCTCATCGATTCGTGACCAGACCACCGTTTCAAGATCGTAATTCCGCAGATAAGCCCCCACCGTCCCCCCGCCGATGCCGACAGGCCGGGCCTGAATACCGTACTCCTGTAAAATCACCTTTTTCATCACCTCGAGAAATCCGCTGTCTTCCGGTGTGGCTTTGGACTCCGTTCTTTGAACCTCGGAACGCCTGATTGTTACACCATAGTGCTTCTCGATTCTTTCCTGGATTTCATCCATGGATCGGAAGACCTCCGCCAGGGGAATCTCCGGCAAAATCCTCGAGTCCAGGTAAAAGACATCCTCTCCGGGGAGGGTGTTTATGTTGGGAACATTGGCTTCCTTTTTCGTCGGTACGAAGGTGGACCCCGGGGGATCGAAGAGGCTGTTTTGCTGCGGATACAGGTCTTTCAATTTTTCCAGGGCACACACCAGGGCTGAACCGGCGACAAAGGCGTTCACCCCCTGATCGGGCCGGGAGGCATGGCATTGTTTTCCCGATACACAAAATTTCAGCCACAGGGTGCTTTTCTCGGCTATTTCCAGGGTGGCGCCTTCCGGATCGCCTCCGTCGGGTACCAGGACATAGTCCCGGGCGCCGAAAAGATTCTCCTTGGCCAGGAGGTACTGAATGCCGTAGACCGATCCGTTCTCTTCATCCGCCACAAACAGAAGCTTAACCGTGTCGGCGGGCATGATACCCGCCTCAAGCAGGGCTTTTACGGCAAAAATGGAGCAAACCATCCCCTGTTGATTATCCTCCACCCCCCGGCCGATCAGACGGTCGCTTTCCACCTTCAGCGTGAAGGGGTCACTCTTCCACAGCCCCTCTTCGCCGGGCGGAACGACGTCCAGATGGCTCATAATCCAGAAATTACGCTTGTCGGATCTCCCCGGCAGGGTTACCACCAGGCTCGGCCGTTTTCCCTCCGCGGCCCGGTCGTCCGGAGCGAAATACCATTCGGGTTCGGGAAAACCTTTTTCCCGCAGCCAGGAGGCCAGCTCCAGGGCTTTTTTCATCTCCCCTTCTCCCCCGGATTCTGGAGATAAGGCCGGCACGGCGGTGAGACGCCGCTGCAGATCTATCATATCGTCCAGGCTGTTCGAGATAGCCGAAAGAATTGTTTGTAACGTTTCGTCCATGTGGTGCCTCCTGTCCTAGGTAATATCATAGTTCAGAATGATGGTAAACCTAGGAAGCCCTCCCATAGCGCCCTTTGACGGCCCTCCCGAAAGATACATAACCGGCGGGAAAACTTGACTTAATGAAGCTTTCCCGCCACAATGACAGCGGAGGATACCATGGGCAAAAAACGACTGATTCTCACAGGTGTATTTTTTTCCACCGTTCTTTCGCTCTTCATGGCCTGCGGACCCAAATCAATCGGTTACGGTGTGGTCCTCTGGTCGACGGACGAAGAAATCCTCGCCTCAGGTTCCCTGGTTCCGGTGCTTGAGGAATCTACCCTGCGGGATGTCTATATTCTAAAGCTTGAAGATGACGATGAACTCTATGAAATATCCCGGTCCCGGGTGTCCTTGTTTACAAAAGAGAAAGAAGCCCGGATCTTTTTGGAGGAATACACCCCCTACAGTCATCTCTTCGGTAAGAATATGAAGGATGGCCTGGCTATTCGCGAATCGGCGGACGATGCCTCCGAGAGGGTGTATAAGCTCAGGGAAGGACAGATAGTAAAAATTACCGGCCGAAACGATGAACGGCGAACCGTCGGCGATTATGAAGACTACTGGTATCGGGTCATGACGGAAGACGGTTTCTCCGGTTATGCCTTCGGACACCACCTGGATATCTTCGACAGTACAAAAGGAACACCGGACAGGGAAATTCAAAGCAGGAATCCGAACCTTGAAGCCTTTCTCACCCGGATCTACCGCCCCGAATACTACAAAACCATGATAGATGAAAACCGTATCGACCTGAGAAGGTTCACCCCCGACTACGGTATCTTTCCGAATCCTGAAGCAAAGAGGATCATCATTACTCTCCCTGCGAAAGAATACACCATTCAATACGAAAGCATAGAAACCACAGGAACCGAACGCTATATTTTTACCGGTTCCAACCTTCAGATAATCGCCAATAAAATGAACAGTGTGATCCTCACCTACACCGAGGGCACGGAGACCCTGAACGAAACCTTTCATTATATCGAAGGTATCGAAGACCTTCGAACGGCGGAAGAGGAACGCCGGGCAACCCTCCTCCTGCGGTTCTCAGAGCTGGGACTTCTGCAAAGTGGAGCTTATGGAACCCTTCTTTTCCGAGAAGACGGCAGCTTTTCCTGGGAGGACTACGACCGCCTGGTACCCGATATCATCCCGGAAAACGCCGGGAATGAGGGGGTCCTTGATTTCAACCGGTTTCCGGCTAAAGAGCTGACAGGGCTGTATGAAGGTGTTATTACCTTTCGCTTCAAAGGGTCATCCGGTGAGGGTTTGAGTTTTCTCTATTCCATCACCGGGGAGGGGCTGCGCCTGGTCTACGCGCCGCAAGCCGATATACGAGATGGCCTGGTGGTAAGAGAGAACCCCTCTCCCATCGTTTTGTTTTTCTCGTTTTAATAGGATTTATTGGTTTCCACCTATGTCTTTAGTACAGGTTCACAACGTTTCTTTAGCCTTTGGCGAACGAAGAATCCTCGATGCTGTCAGCTGTAATATCGACGAAGGAGCCCGGATCGCCCTCTCCGGCGATAACGGCAGCGGCAAGTCCACCTTTCTCAAGATCATCGCCGGAATCCTGCAGCCCGATGAAGGCCGGATTCTGACAGCCAAGCATCTCCGGGTATCGTACCTGCCCCAATCAACGGCGATCATGCAAAGCACCACCGTCATGGAGGAGGTCGACCGGGCGTATGATTGGATACGGCCCCTGGAAAGGGAGAAGACAGAACTGGAACACAGCCTGGCCGACCCGACTCTCCGGGCGGAAGAAGCGGCCCGCCGGGTTGAACGTAGGCATGACCTGGAAGAAAAACTCCTGCAAAGCGGTTATTACTACCGCGAAAGCCAGGTGTCCAAGGTCTTAACGGGCTTAGGCTTCCGGGAAAAGGACTTTCACACCAGGCTGGAACAACTTTCCGGGGGCTGGAAAATGCGGGTTTCCCTGGCAAAAGTGCTGCTTGAACATCCCGACCTGCTTCTCCTGGATGAACCGACCAATTATCTCGACCTGGAAGCCCGGGGGTGGCTTGAATCTTTCCTCTCCGATTACTCCGGAGCGGTTATCCTGGTCTCTCACGATCGATATTTCCTCGATGTCACCGTAAACCGCATAGCCGAAATTTTTCTAGGTTCCTTAAAGATCTATCACGGGAATTACAGTACCTATCAGAAACAACGAACCGCAGAACTGGCCGAGCTGACCGAGGCGTATCACCGGCAGGTAAAGGAAATCCAAAAAATAGAAGATTTTATTTCACGCTTCCGATACAACGCCTCCAAGGCCTCCCTGGTGCAGAGCAGAATCCGTTTCCTGGAAAAACTCGAACGCCTTGAGATACCCGATAATTTAAAACGGATTCAGGTGAAGTTTCCCCCGGCCCCTCCTTCGGGAAACCGGGTTCTGCTGGTGGAAAACCTCAACAAATGTTACGGGGAGATCCGGGTAATTAAAAACCTCAACCTGGAACTCACCCGGGGGGACCGCCTGGCCCTGGTGGGGATGAACGGTGCCGGAAAATCTACCCTGATGAGAATCCTCGCCGGGCTGGATACCGATAGAACGGGAAACCTGATCCTGGGAACAGGGGTGCGCATGGGCTACTATTCCCAGGACTCGGCGGATGTTCTCACCGGTTCTTCTACGGTGCTGGAGGAAGCCGAAACCTTATCAACCCATATGACGGATCAGGAACTCCGAAACCTCCTGGGAGCTTTTCTTTTTCGGGGTGAAGATATCCATAAGAGCCTGCAGGTGTTAAGCGGCGGAGAAAAGTCCCGCTTGGCCTTGTTAAAACTCCTTCTTTCCCCGGTTAACCTCCTGCTGCTGGATGAACCGACCAATCACCTGGATATGCGGTCCAAGGAAGTTCTCTTGAATGCCCTGAAACAATATGACGGCACCCTGGTCTTTGTTGCCCATGACCGAAGCTTTATCGAGGAGCTCTCCGGCAGGGTCCTGGACCTGGAGGGGGATGAACCGGTGTATTACTTCGGGGGGTACGATTATTACCTTTACCGAAAGGGGCAGGAAACCTCCTCTCAGAAGGATGAAAACTCTTCCAAACCCGAGATCACCGCGGCGGGAAAACAGGACCGGCTCGCGGAAAAGGATCGGAAGCGGCTGATACGAAAACTTCGACGACGAGAAGAGGAGATTATGGAACAATTGGCGGCGCTGGAAGAAGAATACACCAGGCTGGAAGGAGACCTGGCGCTACCGGAAAACTACACCGACGGCGAGCGGGTAAAAAAACTCAAGGAAGCCCTGACAGTCAACCGGAAAAGCCAGGAAGCCCTCCATGGAGAATGGGAAACGGTGGATGGGGAACTGGCGGATCTAGGAGCCTCGGAGGAAGAGATCCCCTTTTAAGGGCGATCTTCTTTGATGGCCACACCCTCGATATAAAAATCGATTACTCCCGACACCACGAAAATGGA
>JAFGDJ010000213.1 GCA_016932135.1 Spirochaetales bacterium
AAATACTTCAATTAGCGTCGGGTGAATAACTATGATGAAAACATACATGAGTTCAATAAAAAAATACGCCATCGTCGGAGTACTGTTGTTTATCGTTCTGTTTTTTTCGATAATGACCGACTCCTTCCTCAGCACATCCAACCTCCTGAACGTGGCCCGCCAGGTGGCCATGCTGGGAATTTCCGCCGTGGGGATGACCTGCGTTATTCTTACCTCCGGCATCGATCTTTCCGTCGGAGCTGTGATGGCTATAACCAATATCGTGGGGTCCATGCTCATGGTAAACGCCGGCATCCCCATTTTTCCAGCCGTGCTCCTGACCCTTCTCCTGGCCGGGCTGATCGGACTTGTCAACGGGCTCCTGGTAGCCTATGTGGGTGTTCCGGCGCTCATAACCACCCTGGCCATGATGACCATTCTCCGTGGGCTTTCCTTCGTCCTCTGCGGCGGTATCCCCATCTGGGGACTTCCGCCGGCATTTAAGAAGCTCGGCCAGGGATACCTGGGAGCCATCCCCATTCCCGTCATCATTATGATTATTATTTTCATTTTAGGTTGGTTCTTTCTCAATCGGACAAAAACCGGTCGTTATATCTATGGCCTGGGGGGAAACAAGGAAGCCGTAAGACTCTCGGGAGTCAATACAGCTAAAATTCAAACCCTGGTGTTTGTGGTTTCCGGGCTTCTTACCGGTCTGGCGGGGGTCATCATGCTTTCCCGGATCAACACCGGCCAGCCCAAGATCGGCACGGGGTATGAGATGGACGTGATTACCGCCGTGGTCCTGGGAGGTGTCAGCATCATGGGCGGGGAAGGTTCCCTGATTGGCGTGTTTATCGGTGTTCTGATCGCCGGGGTTCTATCCAACGGGATGATCCTCATGGACGTGAGCGAATATTACCAGCAGATCACCAAGGGGATCGTTTTGCTTATCGCCGTTATCTTCGATACCATAGCGAAGAGAAAAAAGACCTGATAATCGGAATTGGGCTGTATTCACACAGAAACGATTTTCGCGTATACTCTCTTTCGGCAATCCTTAACCTGAGGAGGAACAGATATGGCCAAGGGTAAAGACAAGGGAAAATCGGAAGAAAAGAAAAAGCCGCAGATGTCGGTAAAAGAAAAGCGACAGCAGAAAAAGGAAAAAAAATCAAAAACCGGCTGATGAATTGCGCTTCAGATCCGGCGGTCAGGGTACCGCCGGAATTATTCTCACGTCTCCGATAACGACCCGGTCTTTGAAGAGGAAGACCGGGTTCAGATCCAGTTCTTCTATCCACAGTTCAGAAGTCACAAGGACCGAAAGCCTCAGCATCAGATCGATCAAGGCGTCCTTCGCCAGGGGCGGTGAACCGCGAAAACCGTCGATGAGGGGAGCGAATTTCAGTGAAGCCAGCATTTTCACGCAGTCCCGCCGGGTAAGGGGGGCGATGCGCAGAGCCGCGTCTTTCATCAATTCGGCCATAACTCCCCCCGCTCCGGCCAGGATAACCGGGCCGAAGTCCCTGTCCTTCTTCGCCCCCAGGATACACTCCCGGCCGCCGGAGAGCTGCTGGTACAGCATCACCCCGCTCATACCCCGGCCGGATAGCCGGGCGGCCATATCGTTGTAGGCGGCGGTGAGCTCCCCGGCGTTCCGGATGCCCAGAACCACGCCTCCGGCGTCGCTTTTATGGAGAATCTCCGGAGATACCACCTTCATCACCACGGGAAAAGAGAGTTTCTCCGCGGCGGCCCGGGCTTCTTCCGCCGAAGTGACAAAACGGTGGGGCGGAAAAGGGAAACCCCTCTCTTCCAGAAATCGTACCTGCGCGGGCTCCGGAAAATCCCCGGCCGGCCGTGAGGAAACCCCCAACACTCTCCAGTCTCTCGGCTCAGGCTGCCTCCTTGAAGCCATGGCCGCCAGAGCCGCCGCGGCCCGCTCTCCCGTAGGCATGGGCGGTAACCCGCGGGAAGTCAGCAGGTCCGACCCCGATTTCACGATGCGGCCGGCCATAAAGACCGGCATCACCGGCTTTCCCGGCGCGGCGGTGGCTCCCCGAAGAACGCCTTCCGCCAGATCGGCGGAATCGAGAAAAGGGGTGCCCACGTTGATGGCGACGGCCGCGTCGTACTCTTCCCGCAGCCCTTGGGAAAGCACAAAAGCGTATTGTTCTGCCGTGCCCTCCACCGTCAGATCTATGGGATTCCCCACCGAAGCGTGGCCCGGCAGTTCTTTCTTGAGGATACCCTTGAGTTTCTCCGACGGGGTCGCCACATCCAGCCCCAGGCCTTCAGCCTTATCACTGGTGAGAATTCCCGGACCGCCGGAATTGGTGACAATGAGAAGACGCCTCCCCCGGGGCTCGGGATAATGCTCCAGGGCGGCACAGAGATCCAACAGCTCTTCGATACCCTCAACCCGCATGATACCGCACTGCCGGCAGGCAGCCTCATACACCCCGTCGCTGCCGGCCATGGAACCGGTATGGCTTCCCGCGGCCCGGCGCCCGGCATCGCTCCGGCCGGCTTTCACGAGAATCAGGGGTTTACGGGCGCAGAAACGGGAAGCGGCTTGAAGGAACTTCCTGCCGTTAGCCGTGCTCTCCAGGTAGAGGGCCGTGGCGCCGGTGGCTCCGTCCTCCGCCAGGTAATCCAGCAAATCCGCCTCGTCCACGTCCGCCTGGTTCCCGATGCTGATGAAATGGGAAAAACCGACTCCCCTGCCCTGAGCCATGGCCAGAACCGCCGCGCCCACGGCGCCGCTCTGGCTGATCAAAGCGGTGCGGCCGGGCAGGGCCCGCTCTTCGATGCTGGCGAAAAGACGCGCCGGGGTGCTCATGATACCGGCGCAGTTGGGGCCGACGACCCGGATGCCGTACCGGGCCGCCGTCTCGGCCAGGGATTTTTCGCCCTCGGCGTTGTCGGCTTCGGAAAACCCGCTGGTCAGCACCACGGCGAAGGGCACCCCCTTCTTCCCGCAGCTTTCGAGGGTTTCGGCGGCAAACCGGGCGGGAACCGCCAGAACGGCCAGATCCACATCTCCGGGGACGGCGGCGATATCGGAAAAGGCGGGGACACCCTCCATGCCGGAAGGCTTCTCGGCCGAAGGGTTCACCGATACCAGGCCCCCGGTGTACCCTCCGGCGGTCATCTGGGAAAGGATCTGGTGGGCTATCTTGTTGTGTTTTACCGATCCGAAGATGACCGTTCTGCGGGGAGAAAAGAGTCTTTCGAAGGATACTCCGCTCACGCTTCGGTCCTGTAGTCCCTGCCCCGGTGGAAGGCGGTGAGGTTTTCTTCCACCCGTTTTGTCAATTTTTTCGAAAGGGTCTCCTCCAGCCTTTCCGCCTCCGGCCAGTACCGGGCAAAAACTCCCAGAACAAACATATTGACGGGCCTTACCGAAGGCTCTACTTCCACCAGGTTTCCGGTGAAAGGGGCGAACACCCGCTTCACCTCCTCCGCGTCGGGAAAGGACTCCTTGTTCAACACCGCCGTGGAAGGCAGGAGGGTGTAGTTCTGAAACACCAGGGTTCCCCCGGCTTTCAAAAAGCTGGCTGAATTGACGGTCTCGGCCATATCCATACCGATGATGTAATCCGCCCCGCCGGAAGATATCCGAGGTCCGAAGGGCCTGTCCCGGTCATCGGAGTAACGGATCTCCGAGGTAACCCGGCCTCCTCGCTGGGCCATGCCGGTGGCGTGGATCAACGTGACCTTGTACCCTGAGTCCTGCAGATGAGCCGACAGAAGGTTTGCTATGGTGACCACCCCCTGGCCGCCCACACCGGTTAAAAAAACAGATTTCAGCATACCTTCAGCCCTCCCTGGAGATTGCGCCGAATTTACAGCAGGTGAAACAGAGCCCGCAGCTCCGGCAGAGGTCGGGATCGATGCTCATGACGGTTTTTTCACCGTATTGTACCGGAGAGAGGGCCGTACAGCCCGATTCCCGGAGGCACATTTTACAAAAGGTACACTTCTCCTGGTCGATGGAGTATCCGGGGCCGAAGGATTTCCGCCGCTCCCGGGTAAGGGCGCATTCTTCCCGGGAAACCAGCACCCGGACGCCTTTCATCCTCAAGGCCCCGGCAAGGGCTTCCACCGCGGCGTCCTGGTCGAAAGGCTTTATCACCTCGAAGTAATCCACCCCGACAGCCTGAATCAGGGCATCCATACTCACCCGCCGCCGGCCTCCCGGCTGCAGGCTTTCCTCTGTCCCCGGGTTGACCTGGAACCCGGTCATGCTGGTCCAGCCGTTGTCCAGGATAATCACCAGGATATCCGCGCGCTGCTGAACGGCGTTTATCAGGGGAGGGAGGCCGGCGTGAAAGAAGGTGGAATCACCGATAGTAGCCACCACCGGGGTATCGAAGCCCGACCGGGCGAAACCCTGGGCTAATCCGATGCTGGAACCCATGGAAACCTCGGTCCAGCAGGAATCGAAGGGGCCGTTCATCCCCAGGATGGTACAGCCGATATCTCCCGTGACAAGGACGTCTTTCTTCTTGAAGCCGGCTTTTTTAATAGCCCGGTTCAAGGCCATGTAGGTTCCCCGGTGGGGGCAGCCGGAACAGAAGGTGATGGTATGCCGGTACGCCGTCGCCGAAGCAGGGGCAGGCCCGGCATCCCCGGTTCCCGAAGCGGCGGCCAGGGCCGAGCGGATATCCTTGAGGCCGTACCGTCCCGTCCTCGGCAGGGTACCGTCCATTTTACCGAGAATTTTCACCGGCAGGCCTTCCGCCTGGGCCTGGCTCCTTAAAGCCTTTTCCAGCACGGGCTCCAGTTCCTCCAGGATTAAAAGGCTTTCATGGTCTCTCAGCAGGGGAAGAAATCTCTTTTTCTCCACAGGCCAGGTGGCGGTCAGCCGGACCGACGAGACGTGGGAATAAGCGGGGAGAAGCTCTCCCACGTATTCGTTCATCACCCCGGAACTCACCACGCACAGCGCGGCCCCGGAAAGGATTTCAAAGCGGTTCCACGAAGAGGATTCATAGATCTCTTCACAGGAGTCCAACCGTTTTAAAAGGTCGGCGTGCTGATCCACGCAGATCTTCGACCCGGCCTTGGTGTACCTGGTAATATCGCGGTTATGATAGGGGGTCGTTTCCCGGAGGTGATAGGCGAAATCGGCCTCCAGTTCCGCCTCGCCGTGGGACACCGAGGTCACCAGCCGAAGGAGCACCGGAGCGCCGACCTTCTCCGAAAGCTCAAAGGCTTTTTGTGTCAGTTCGTAGGTCTCCAGGACGTTCCCCGGTTCCAGCATCGGCAGACCGGCCAGATCGGCGCAAAGGCGGGAATCCTGCTCCGGCATCCCCGCTTCCGCCCCCGGATCGTCGGCCACGTACAGCACGAATCCTCCGGTGGTGCCCGAGTATGCCACGGACATCACCGAATCCAGGGCCACGTTCAGGCCCGACATTTTCATGGTGGCCAGGGCCCTTTTGCCGCTCCAGGCCGCGCCGGTAGCCACGTCGAAGGCTACCTTTTCGTTGGTACTCCACTCCACCCAGGGAGCATTCTCATTCTCCGAGGAAAACCGGATAATCTCCGTCAGGGCTTCGGTGGACGGGGTCCCGGGGTAGCCGGCTACCAGGTCCACCCCGGCGGCCAGGGCACCGTAGGCCAGGGCCTGGTTGCCCGATACGATTCTTTTCACCTCAGCTTCTCCCGACGCCGGCGGCCGTTTCTTCCATCACCTCATCCAGGGCATGAAAAAAGGTTTCATTTTCCTCCCGGGTGCCGAAGGTTACCCGTATGCAGGTGGGCAGACCGTAACCGACGGCGGAACGGACGATAACTCCGCGACGGAGCAGTCCTTCGGTGAAGGCTTTGGCGTCCCGTTTCACATCCAGGAGGATAAAATTGGTGGCGCTGGGGACATAGTCGATCCCCCGCTGATCCAGCATCCGGTAGAAATAATCCCGGGAAGCCGCCACATCCTCCACGACCCGCCGTGGAAAATCCTTATTATCCAAAGCCGCCAGGGCCATGGACTCCGCCGCTTCGGATACAGCAAAGGGGGGCTTGATGGAGTGGATCAGGTGAACCAGATCCTTATGAGCCAGACCGTAGCCCACCCGGATACCTGCCAGACCGTAAATCTTGGAAAAGGTCCGCAGGATCATCAGGTTATCCATCCCTCCGGTTAGAAGCTCCACGGCCTTGGGATCCGCCCCGGGAGGGGCGAAATCGATATAGGCTTCATCCAGCACCACCAGGACCTCCGACGGCACCTCTTTCAGAAAGGTACGGATTTCCTCCGCCTTGAAGATATGCCCGGTGGGGTTGTTGGGGTTGGTAAGAAACAGGAGCTTCGTCTTCTTCGTTACAGCCTTTAAAAGGGCGGCCAGGTCGATCCGGTGTCCGTCCATGGGGGTAATAACGGGAACTCCCCGCATGATCTTGACGACGTTCTCATAGATGGGAAAGGTCGTCTTGGGGTATACGCATTCATCGCCCTCCCGGATAACCGCCATGGCAAGCTCGTAAATAACACCATCGGCGCCGTTGGACACGGTAACACAAGCGCTGTCGCATCCGTGCAGTTCCCCCAGCCGCGTTCTGAGCCGGGTGGAAACGGGATCGGGGTAGATCGAAAGCCTTTCCGCGGCCTGCTTCAACGCTTCCACCGCCTCTTTGGGCACTCCCAGGGCGCTTTCGTTGGAAGCGAGCTTAATGACCTCGGAAAGACCGTATTCCTGCTGCACCTCGGCCACCGATCGGCCGGGCACATAGGGGGTTACCTTGAGAGCCCCGGGATTGGCCAGTTCTTTGATGTTCATGTGTATCCTCCTTTATGAAGAGCTAGAATCTGTCCTAAGACGGGTTATCTTTTCCGAGAGAAGAAGACTTGAATGAAGGAGTATCCCTGAATTCCCGCACCGAAAGCTTTCCCCGAAAGATCGGGGAAACAAGAAGGATTAAGGGGCCATTCCGTCGGTTTGGCCGCTGTTATCTTCCTGTTCCGATTCAGGTTTTTCCTTTTTTTCTTCCATCCGGTCTTTCAGTTCCGCCAGTCCGATAAGTACGGCGAGAAATCCGATAAACACCGCCAGCAGGGGAATACCACCTTTAAGAACCAGGAGGACCTCTTCCCACCACCCTAAACCAACGGGACTACCCGGCAGAACCGCAAATACGGCAAACAGAATAAAAAGAATCCCAATAAGTAAGGCTGTCATCTCGGTCTCCTAGGGTAAAGAAGGTACTTACAGCATACCGAAATACACCGTTCTGTCAAGATTCCGGTTGTCCAGGGGGTGTTTCCTGGGTACCTTTAAGTATATGGAAGAGTTTGTTGGTTTTTGCATCGATAGGGATACCTGCGTGGGATGCGGACTCTGTGTGGAGATGGCACCGGATTTTTTCGCCATGGGGGAATTCCATGCCCGGGTGACAAAGCAGCCGCAAAATGAAGAAGACCTGGCCCTGCTTATGGATATCCGCCGGGATTGTCCCGTAGGAGCGATTCTTCTAAAAAAATCTTCGGAAGAAACTTAACCCAGTTTGTTTCGGCGTATCATGATAAGAAAAGCGATACAATAACATAAAAGCGGTGCGTTGGATAAAAGGGTCTCTACCCCGAGAATTCCGGGGATTAATTCCAGATCCACCGAAACAAGGCCGAACATGCCGAAGGTTGTATAGATAATCTCGGCATAGAAGAGAATGGTTCCCATGACAATGAACATCCAGGAAAT
>JAFGDJ010000214.1 GCA_016932135.1 Spirochaetales bacterium
ACAAAGGCAAGGTTCAGGCCCTTGAGCCGCCCGGACTTTTCATACATGGTAAAAACATCGCAGAGAGCCTGGGTCGGATGGTTCCTGTCGTCGGCCATGCCGTTGATCACGGGAACGGAAGAATACCGGGCCACCTGCAGAATATCGGAATAGTGAGCGCTGCGGATGATGATACCGTCACAGAGCCGGGACATGACGATGGCCGTATCCTTCAGATCCTCCCTTTTCCCCAGGTGGATATCCCCGGGGCGAATATAGATGCCATGACCGCCCAGGGCGGTCATGGCGACTTCGAAGGACATTCGCGTGCGAAGCGATGATTCGAGAAAGACCATGGACAGGTTTCTCTTTCGAAGCAGATCAGGAAGACTCCTGCTCTTGTAGGCTTTCTTCATATACCCGGTGAGCTCCACCAGGGCTTCGAGTTCCTCTCCGGAGAAATCCTGCAGATCGATATAATCACGCTTCATCGGTATTCCTCACTCTTTGGTGGTAATGTCCGCCATGGCGATGGGCGGATAAGATTTCTGCGTGGCCAGGGACACGATGATCATGGCCGCTGCGTTCGCCGCCGGGGCCGCCAGGGTGTAGATATACCACTCGTAGGGATACATGACCGTCTCGAAGGACCAGCCCTCGAGAATACCGCTCAAGACCACCCGGATAAGGATACCCACAATGACTCCGGCGATGAGCCCCGGCTGGTTGGCTTTCTTCCAGTATATCCCCAGGGTGAGGGGCATGAACAACCCCGCCAGGAGCAGGTCGAAACCGAACATGGTCAGGAGAAAGACATAGGGAAACCCCAGACTCAGCAGGACCACGAGGACGGCGAAGATGAGAATGATCAGCCTTCCCCAAAAAAGGAGTTTCTTGTCCTCGATGTCGGGTTTGATGACATCCTTGATAACGTTTTTGGTAAACAGGGTGGATATGGCGAGAATACCGCCGTCGGCGCAGGACATGACTCCGGCCAGGATTGCCGAGACGAAGAGGATCCCCAGGGGCAGGGGGAAAAGTTCCTTAATCATCACGGGAATAACCATCTCCGGGTCTTCACCCAGGGCTTCCCAGGGAATGATATTGTTTTCCAGAAGAGCAAAACCGATGAGCCCCAGGATGACGACAACGGTGCCGAAGACCCAGTACATGCCGCCTGCCAGGAACGCCGCCCGCTTGACGCTCTTGTCGGAATCACCCGACTGGGCCACCTGGGTGATGTCGGGGCTGGGGATCGACCCCAGGCCGACGATGAGCCAGCCGGCGATCCAGGGAATCCAGCGCCCGAAGAACCCGACCCCCTCCATTTTATGGGGAAAGAAACTCATCATTTCGGCGGGAACCGCCGCTCTCACCTCGGCGAAGCCCCCCACCGCCTTCAGCGAAATAGGCAGGGCAACGGCAATGCCGATGAGAATGATCACCATCTGGGCAAAGTCGGTAATCGCCACCGACCACATGCCGCCGGCGATGGTATAGGCTATAACGATGGCCATACCGATGAGGATCGAAACATTGTAGTTCCACCCGAGGATAGAATTGAATATTTTGCCGATAACGGCTATCTCCCCCGCGATAAAGAACACCCAGCCGAAGAGAAGGATAAATGCCGAAAGAAGGCTGCCCCCCTTTCCGAACCGCTTGGCGAAGAAGTCCGGCAGGGTTACACCGCCGACCCTCCGCAGGGCGGAGAAATAGAACAGCCCGGCCAGAATGAGACAGAGCCCGGCCCCATAGGGATCAGGAATGATCCCCCAGGCCCATTCGGTGCTCCAGAACCCGAGATCAAGGGTAGTTCCGGCCGTTCCGATAACCGTGCCGCCTCCGAACCAGAGCCCGGCAAAGGTAAAAGCCAGAAGCCACAGGGGCATTCTTCGGCCCGCTACCATGAAGTCATCGGAACCCTTGATCCTTCTGGACGCCCAGAATCCCAACAGCGCAAGCAGGACGCCGTAGATAATGAATCCGATCAGATACCAGTTCATCTCACTTCCCTCCTTAGGATTATAATGAATATTATCACCCCAAAAAACGCATATTACAAGTTTTTTCTTGCCTATTTTACATAATTAATGATATAATCAGTCACTTTATATGTTTTTTCGGTACTGCTAAGTGATTTTTTTGCATTCTGGAGGAAGGAATGAAAATAGACAGCACTCCCAAAAAAGACGGTTTCCGCATGCCGGGGGAATTCGAGCGCCATGCAGGGTGCTGGATGCTGTGGCCGATACGGCCGGATACATGGCGCCTCGGAGCGAAGCCTGCTCAGAAAGCCTTTTCCGAAGTCGCTTCGGCAATTTCCCGTTTCGAACCGGTTACCGTCGGTGTATGCGCCGAACAGTTCCAAAACGCCCGAAACATGTTGCCGCCCCAGGTACGGGTCGTGGAACTCAGCTACAATGATTCCTGGATGCGGGACTGCGGCCCCACCTTCGTAATAGACGGTAACGGCAGAATCCGCCTGGTAGACTGGGAATTCAACGCCTGGGGCGGTCTTGACGGAGGGCTCTATTTCCCCTGGGACCTGGACAATCTCATTGCCATGAAGGTCGCGGAGATCACCCGGACGGACCGTTACAAGGCACCTATTGTCCTGGAAGGCGGATCAATCCACACCGACGGCCAGGGAACCCTCATTACTACCGAAGAATGTCTTCTCAACCCGAACCGAAATCCCGGTCTTTCAAGGGAAGAATTGGAGGACTATCTGAAAGCCTATATTGGTTTGGAGAAGATCATCTGGCTCAAGCGGGGGATCTACAACGATGAAACCAACGGGCATGTGGACAATATCTGCTGTTTTATCAAACCTTCCGTCCTGGCCCTTGCATGGACGGACGACCCGAAGGATCCTCAATATGAAATTTCGGCGGAGAATCTTGAAATTCTTCAAACGGAGAAGGACGCCCGAGGACGAACCCTGGAGGTTCATAAGCTTCCCCTGCCGGCACCGGTCCTGATTTCCGAAGAAGAAAGCCGGGGGGTCGACATTATCGAAGGCACCCTTCCCAGGAACCCCGGAGACCGCCTGGCGGCGAGCTATGTCAATTTTTACATCGCCAACGGAGGGATCGTTATGCCCTTCTTCGGAGATCCCAAGGATATCCAGGCTAAAACTGTCCTGGAAGAACTCTTTCCCGATCGGGAGGTAGTGGGGATCTCCGCCCGGGAAATTCTCCTGGGGGGCGGTAATATCCACTGTATCACCCAGCAGCAGCCCGCCTAAGAGATTCCCCGTTCCGCCATTTTGCGAACGATAAAGGTAGCCACATGCTCGGCGTAGGTTCCCGGTCCGAAGCCGGTATCATACCCCAGTTCCATGGCCAGCCGGTCGGAAATTCTCGGTCCTCCGGCAATAAGAATGGTCCGGTCTCGCAGGTTTTCCGCCTCGAAGAGTTCAACCAATTCGGTGAGATTGTCGATATGCACATCCTTCTGTGTCACTACCTGGGAAACCAGAACCGCGTCCGCTGAAACCTCCCGGGCAAAATCCAAAAGAGCCTCATTGGGCACCTGCGCACCCAGGTTGTAGGCCTCCACCATGGGATACCGCTCCAGGCCGAAATGATGGTTATACCCCTTCATATTCATGATGGCGTCGATGCCCACGGTGTGGGCGTCAAAGCCGGTACAAGCGCCCACCACCACGATTTTTCGGCCTATTTTTTCCTTGATGAATTCGTTGATCTCATCGAAGGACATATACTCTATTTTCTCCGCGCCTTTCACTGTGTCGTAGTCGATGACCGCGTCGGAGGTGGCGTACACGACAAAGAAGGTGAAACCTTCATCCAGGGCTTCCGAGTAAACCACCTGGGGATCGGTAAGACCGACTTTTCTCAGGTACTGCAGGGCGGCTTCCCGGGCCCGGGGAGAACAGGGAACCGGCAGGGTAAAGGAAAGCTGCATCCGACCGTCGTTTAAGGTATCTCCATAGGGCTTCAGGGCATTCATTTCTTTCCTCCTTTAAAAAGGGCTTCCTTCAGCATGTTTTCCCAGGGATTCCAGTAATCCGGGGCTTTCTCGTACACCCCGTCAAAACCCTTGCCGCCGGAGGGAGACCTTTTAATATCGGCGAACAAACCTTGGTTGATGGATTCAAAGATTCCCTTCCCGGCTACTATTTCCAGGAATTCCACGGTTTTATCCAGCACCTCCGCCGCCCTCCGGCGGATGATACCGTTTTCCCGGAACGATATATCCTCCCCTAAGGAAGCGGCGTTCTTAAAGACGTACAGGGCATTCTGAATGGCCAGAAACCGGTCCTGCATAAAGGGGGTATGAATGGCCTCCGTAAGCATCCCCAGGAGGATGATCTCCTGGCCGGTCATTCTGGCCACCAGATTAAAAAGGGTGTTCAGGGCGTAACCGGCGAAGATGTTTCCCGTCATATGTTTGGTGGGGGGCATATACTTCAGGGGGCAGGAAGGAAAGACCTCCCGGATCAGGGCGGCCTGGGCCAGTTCGTAGAGAAAACCGTTCTCGATGGCGGGATCCATCTCAAAGGCGTGCCCCAGACCCTGCAGGCGGGAGGGCATTCCCGCGTCAAAGGCCAGGCGCTCGTTGATCAGTTCGCTGGCCAGGACGGTGTAGCCTTTTTCATAGGCATCGGAAGTGGTGAGGTAGTTGTCCTCGCCAGTATTGATAACGATATCGGCGTAAGCCGAAACCATGCGGGAAAAATGCTGATCCACCAGGGTGCGGTACATGTTGATGTCCCGAAAGAGGATACCGTACATAGAATCGTTGAGCATCATATCCAGGCGTTCCAGGGCACCCAGGGCGGCTATTTCGGGCATACAGAGACCGGAGGCGTAATTGACCAGGCGGATATACCGGCCTACCTTCTCCCCTGCCTCATCCAGGGCTTTCCGCATGATCCGGAAATTCTCCCGGGTGGCGTAGGTGCCTCCGAAGCCCTCGGTGGTGGCTCCGTGGGGAACATAGTCCAGGAGGCTCTGGGCGGTGGTCCGGATGACCGCTACGATATCCGCCCCCTGATATACTACCGCCCGGGCTTGTTTCACGTCTTCATAGATATTCCCGGTGGCCACGATAACGTACAGCAAGGGGGAATGCTCCCTCTCCCGGTGCTGGTCGATTTTCTGAAGGCGATACTCCCGGTTTGTGTCCAGGGTGTGCCGAACCCGAGCCACCAGTTCCGCTGCCTTCGCTTCCAGGGCTCCCTGGTCGGGCAGGCCCTGAGCTGCCAGGTCGAATCCTTCGGCCACGGCACGATCCAGTTCCTCCACGGTCATGCCGGTTTTAACCAGGGCTCCCAGGAGATACCTGGCAGCCCCGTGGGGCACCTTGTCCCGCAGCTGATGCAGGGCCAGGTTCGCCGTCGGAGTGCCTTCCTCGTCGCAGCCGTCCAACCCGAAGAGCCGTAAGGTGGCCCGTTCCACCGACACGGTAGTGTGCCTCTCGATGTAAGAGCGCACAGGATGGGCGATTTCTTCAGCCAGAGAGCGGGCCCTTTGAATTCTGTCTTCATTTAAACCAAGCCTCGTGTTCATGTTATAACCCCATTTTTTTTGACGCCCGGCGGAGCAGTTCTGCGTCCAACCCCAGATAGTCGGCGATGATCAGGGCATCGGAGCCCCGGTCTTTCTCCGTTTCCGGTTCCGGCGTATAGATCATGTTTTTATTTAATAATCGTATTCGATTTTCCAGGTTCTCACCCCGCCCGGCTTCTGAAAGACTCTCCAAGCCTCCCTGCCGAAGCCCGGCCATGCGGTACACCGACACTCCCGAAGGCAGGCAGAGATCGAGAATATGGGTGGCCAGGAAGGCGTTCAAGCCCCGCTGAGCGAGGATCTCCAGCAGGGCCTCGTTCAATGCCCGGGCGTCCCTGGAAGTGGTAGTGCTGCCGAATTCATCGATGAGGAAAAGGCGATGATCCCCCGGACTGTCCAGAGCCTCCGCCAGGGAAAGAACCTCCTGCCCATACCCCGAAAGCCCCTGACCGCCGGTGTCCCCCCGCTGGGGAGCCACCAGGTGAAGGCTGTCAAAAAGAGAGAGGCGGCATTCCTCCGCAGGAATGAAGAACCCCTGCTGAGATAGAAGCTGGAAGAACCCCAGGGTCTTCAGCAAGGTGGTTTTTCCCCCCATATTCGGTCCCCGAATCACGGAAATACCCGTGGCGGGAGAGAAATCCAGGCTCTGATAGTCCACCCCCCTGTTTGAGCATTCCAACTCCAAGGGGAGGCAGCGGCCTCTCGCCACGAAGGGAGGAGAGCCAGGAGAAAGGAGACGGGGCCGCACCATACCGTACTCTTCGGCGGCTGAAGCGACGATCCAGGCCTTTTCAAAATCGGTAACCGCCTCCCGGCAGTTCTTTAGGGGTTCCCGGTGTTCCGACACCAGGGTGCCCAGAGCTTTCAGAATACCCCGTTCTTCTTCCAGCTCTTCTTCGGCCAGATCGTCCCGGCGGGAATACCGGTCGTAGTATTCCTCGGTCATCGTGGGCCGCAGGATGAAGCTTCTCGAATCATAGGGTTCCCGATAGATCAAGTCTGTCGGTATTCCTCCGGCCCGCCGGGGGTCCAGGATGATAAAGTCCTTCATCAGGAAATCCAGCCCCGTTTGCTCCCGGATATCTTCGCATCGGCGGCGACGCAGGGCGGTAATTTCCTGATCCAGAAGCCTCAGTTCTTTCCGCAGCAAGGCGATACGGGGGGAATAGGCATCGGCGATCTGAAAACTCTCCTGTGAACCGTCCACCGACAGGCGAGAGAGGAGATCGCCAAGGGTAAACTCCAGGTGAAAAGCCGTTCTGACTTCCGGGGGCAACAGGTCGGATAAGGCCTTGAGGTTGTACAGATACCGCTTAAAAAGAAAAAGATCGTCCGAGGAAAAAGCCTCCTCCTCGGGAGATGGTATTTCCGGGAGCCGCCGGAGGTGATACTCCAGCCGGTCCTTCAATTCCCGGCTGCCCCGGCGGTACTCCAACAGCAGATCCACCCGGTCATACCAGGCTTCCAGATCTTCCCGTCGGGTGTGCCAGGGGAGACTTTGAAGAGCCTGCCGTCCGTAAGGGGAAAGAGGCTTTAAGAGACGATAAAACTCGGTAAAGCCGGTAAAATCAAAGAGCCGGGAATTCATCCATCCTCCATCTCCTCAAAGGGGTTCATAACAAAGGTTACCTCCGGGGCCGTTTTTTTCAACTCCGAAAGAGCCTTCTTCCTTTCCAGGTCAACGAACCGGGGCACACAGAACCGCAGGGGAATCTTCCTGCGGGTGTAAACCCGTCGAGAGGCCGTCAATTTTTCAAATTCCCGGCAGGTCATAAAGACCCTCCCGTGATCCTCTAGAACCACCGGCTCCGTTCCTTCAGGCAATATCGTCTTTCCCGTGAGTGCCCCGGGGATCATTACCGCTTCTTCGGTTTCATCCCTCCACTCCGGAAGGCGGTCCAGAAGCCCCAGCAGCCTGATCCGCCGGGAAACCTTCTCCACATTGGAAGGGTTCATCAGGGCGGTATACAGGTACCCGGCCCGCAGCACCGAGGCGGACTGGGTAAGCCGTCCGGCGGCTCCGTCCACCAGCACCGTAAGGTCCGGGTACAGCGCCCGGGCGGTTTCCAGCACTATTCCCAGCCGGCTGTTGGTTTCCGGGCGGACCAGCTCCAGGCTCCCTTCCCGCAGGGTTCTTACCAAGACGGTCCGTCCCATGCCGGTGTGCCACGGAAAGACCTCAAGAATCTCAAAGTTCCCCCGGCTCTCCTCCACCGCCCGGGAAGAGGTTATCACCAGGTCCCCGGGCAGGCAGGTGACCGAAGGTTTCTCTTCTCCGGTCACAGCGCAGGTCTGTTCACCGTCCAGCCCGGCGGAACCGAAACACAGGGCTCCGGATCCCCGGAGGAGCCGGAGGAGGTACACCAGCAAGGTGGTCTTCCCGGCGTTCTTTGCCGAACCGGCGATAAAGGTTACCCGGCCGGCAAGCTCATCCAGAGGTATCATGCTTGTTTCGGTTTGTCCGGATAAGCCCCTCGGGCTGCAGGACCATCTTATCTCCTCTCAGCAGAGTGGCTACCCCGTCCAGGGGGCGGTACCTGGGATCCTTACAGATATCGCAGTGTCCGCAGTTGGAAAAAACGTCCTCCGGTTGGGTGTAGGTGGTAATAACCCCTTCGTAGTTTCGCAGGATAACCCTTCGGTCCGACTGTGACAGCACATAGTTGGGCATCACCGGAATCTTCCCGCCGCCTCCCGGGGCGTCAACCACGAAAGTCGGCACCCCCAGGCCGGTGGTGTGTCCCCGGAGATTTTCGATTATCTCGATTCCCTTGACAATGGAGGTCCTGAAATGGGAGATCCCCCGGGTCAGGTCGCACTGGTAGATGTAATAAGGGCGCACCCGGATTGATAAAAGCAGGTGAACGAGCTTCTTCATGATGGAAGGGCAGTCATTCACGTCTTTCAGCAGCACCGACTGATTTCCCAGGGGAATCCCCGCATCCGCCAGAGCGGCACAGGCTTTCTTCGATTCTTCCGTCACTTCCTGGGGGTGGTTGAAGTGGGTGTTCAGATACAAAGGGTGATATTTCTTCAGCATGGACACCAGTTCTTCATCAACCCGCATGGGCAGAACCACGGGAACCCGGCTGCCGATACGGATTATCTCCACATGATCGATACTTCTGATTTTTTTCAGGATCTCTTCCAACCGCTGGGTGGACATGATCAGCGGGTCCCCTCCGGAAATAAGAACATCCCGCACGGCCTCGTTCCCCCGGATATATTCAATACCTTGGTCCAGGTCTTCCATGGCCAGGTGGACATCCTCCACCCCCACCAGGCGCCGGCGAGTACAGTGGCGGCAGTACATGGAACAGCGGTTGGTCACCAGAAGGAGTACCCGGTCGGGGTACCGGTGGGTTAACCCGGGGGCCGGAGAATCGGCGTCCTCATGCAGGGGGTCATCCAGGTCCGACTCGTCGTCCAGCATCTCATACCGGGAAGGGATACCCTGAAGGCGTATGGGGCACCTCTCATAGTTCGGGTCCATCAGGGACGCGTAATAGGGGGTAACGGACATACGAAAACGCTCCAGGCATTGATGAATATCCTGCTTACTTTCTTCACTGAGATTGAGGACCCCCTGGAGGTTTTCCTCGTTTTTCAGGGTATGCCCCAGCTGCCACCGCCAGTCATTCCACTGCTCCTCGGTAACATCGGCAAACCGGGGCATGGAGCGATAATCCGTATGAGGGTAATTCATTATGTACCACCTCCCGCGTACAGTTCTTCGTAGAGTTCCCGTATTTCTTTCGATTCCCGGAGAATGGCCAGGGCTTTATCAGCGTGGCCGTGGGCGTAGCCGTTTCCGATAATCATGGTGATATCCCGGCCTACCCCCTCGGCCCCCAGGGCAGCCTTGGTAAAGGACGTGGCCATACTGAAAAAGTAGACCGTCCCACGGTCGGCACCCATGAGAATCGATGCCATCTCCGTGTTAGGAATATTGACGCAATTGATAACCAGGTCTGCCATGGAGCCTCCGGTCATTTCCGCCACCGCGTGATGACAGGCCAGGGCGTCCGTCGCGTCCAGCACCAGGGTTTCATCGCAGACCCCCACCTGATCAAGCCTCTGCAGGCTGCGGGGCGAACCGGCGATGCCGATAAGTTTTCCCGTGGGTCCCAGACACTTTCTGGCCTCCCAGGCGCAGAGAAGCCCCGATTTACCCCCGGCTCCCAGGATAACCACGGTGTCGCCAGCCTTTACCAGGCGCTCAACCTGGGCCGGGGCTCCGCAGACGTCCAGCACCGCCAGGGCCAGAGTATCGCTCATATCCTCCGGAAGCCGGGCGTAGATACCGCTTTCAAAGAGAATCGCTTTTGCCTTTACCGCCACCTGGTCGATGTCCGGGCGGACTTCCAGGATTGTATCGATTTTCAGAGGGGTGAGGGAAAGAGACACTAAACTGGCGATCCGGTCTCCCGGTTTCAGGTTTCTTTTGCCGACCAGAGCGGAACCCAGCTTTTCCACCGTTCCGATAAACATACCCCCGGAACCGGTTACAGGATTTTTGCACTTTCCCGCCGTTTCCACGATTTTCAGTATTGCTGCGGCTATTTTGTCTTTATCACCCCCGGCTTCCTGTTTAATCTGGGTAAAGCTCGCCGAGTCGATGTTCAGCGTATCCACCGCTACGAGAATCTCATTGTCAAAAAGTATTTTCATGTTGTTGTCCACCCTGTCCGCCGGCTGGGGCAGCACCCCGGGCGGTGAAAGAACCCGGTGGGTCCCGAAGGGGTCTCCGTGTTTCATTGTGTTATATCTCCTTTAATTTAAGCATCCGGCGCACATCACCAGGCTCTGCCAGGGTGAAACCGGCTCTTTTTGATATAGCTGCGGCTCGTTCTATCAGTTCGGCGTTTCCCGCCGCCAGGCGGCCCTTTTCATAGTACACATTGTCTTCAAACCCCTGGCGAATGAACCCCCCGGCGGCCAGGGCCCCGAAAATAGACGCCTTGGCGGCCTTACCCCCGATACCGATGGCGGTCCAGTAGGCTTCCGGGGGAGCAAGCCGGGAAAACAGAAGCAGATTATCCATGGACCAGGGGACTCCCCCGGGTACACCCAGGACAAATCCGAAATGAAAGGGGGGTTCCACCAAGCCTTCCTTTATCATCTCCAGGGCCGTATAGACATGGGAAAGATCAAAACATTCCATAGTAGGCCGCACCCCCCGGGCCTTCATCTCCCGGGCAAAGATACGGATTTCCGGCAGGGTGTTTACCAGGTAATCCTCCCCGAAATTGACGGTGCCGCAATCCAGAGAAGCCATCTCGGGCTCCAGGTACACCGGCTGAAGCCGTTCTTCCGGCGTCATGCCCACCGCTCCGCCGGTGGTGACCTCGATAACGATATCGGTTTTCTTGCGGATCAGCGACATTGTCTCTTTGAAGACTTTCAGGTCCTGGGTAGCCTTGCCTTCTTCATCCCGCACGTGAAGATGAAGAATCGCCGCCCCGGCATCCCGGGCTTCCGCGGCAGCGTCGGCGATCTCCCGGGGTGTTACGGGCAGATTGGGGTTCTGCTCCCGGGTCGTTTCCGCGCCGGTAACGGCACAGGTAAGAACCATGGTATTCATTAAGGAATTCCTCCTTTCGTCCATTATAAGCAAAGTGTGTGCCAAGAATCCAGGAGATTTCTCCCGGCAAAAGGCTCAAAAAGACCTTCCTCAGGAGATAAATGCAAATTTTTTTGCCATAACTGCAAAAAAATGTCAGTCTTCTTGAAAATTGTAGCGCCGTGCTCGATTCTGCAGGGTTTGACGGCTGATCCCCAAAAGAGCCGCTGCCCGGGTGTAGTTCCAGGAAGAAGTTTCCAGGGCCCGAAAAAGCAGGTCCCTTTCCACCCTGCCCAGGTACTCCTTCAAATCCACCGGAGGAGCGGAAACATCCCGTCCATCCGTCGGTTCCTCCAGAACGCCGAACCGACCGGAGAGGTGTTCCATCCGCAGGGTTTTCTCTCCCGGTTCCACCATATGCAGGGCGTATTCCACCAGGTGCTCCAGTTCACGAACGTTTCCCGGCCAGGGATACCGGGAGAAAGCGTCCAGAATGTTCCGGGAAATCGCCTTGATGGACGTTCCCAGGGTCCGGTTGTACCCGGCAATGAAATACCTCAGCAGGGGTTCCAGGTCCTCCTTCCGTTCCCGTAAAGGGGGAATATGAAGGGTGAGGACACAAAGCCGGTAGAAAAGGTCCCGGCGGATACGTTTTTTCCTGACACACTCCTCCGGCTTGTCTCCGGCGGCGCTGATAATCCTCACGTCCACCGCCTTTTCCCGGTACCCCCCCAGCCGGCGGACCCGGTGGTCCTGCAAGACCCGGAGAAGCTTGGTCTGCAGATGCAGGGGCATGGAGTCGATTTCATCGAGAAAAAGGGTGCCGCCGTCGGCGGTTTCAAAAAGACCGGGGCTGTCCACCGCCCCGGTAAAGCCCCCCCGGGCCGTGCCGAAGAGGATACTCTCCAGCAGGGTGTCGGGTATGGCGGCGCAGTTCTGGGCGATAAAGGGTTTATCCCTGCGGGGACCGGCGTTGTGCAGAGCCTGGGCAAAGAGTTCCTTTCCCGTCCCGGTTTCGCCGCAGATAAAGACCGGGGAAGCGCTGCCGGAGAACCGGGCGGCGTTTTCCTTCAGGGCTTGCATGGCAGGATTTATGGAGATGATATCGGTAAGCTCGTAGCGCGCCCGGTCACAACCTAGCTGGGGCTGCTCCGCGGGCAGCTTTCCAATGAGTTCTTCCGACAGGGTTATATCGGTTGTGCCGGTATCCTTTTCCGGCCCCAGGTAACGGGACAGTTCCACCGCTCCCACGATCCGGTTGTTGATCCGGATGGGTATGGAAACATTCATGGTTTCGAAATGATCCCCCCGGGACGTGGTGATGGACTGTCTTTCTTTGAAAACCGGCACCCCCTGTTCCATGGCCCGAAAAAGGGTACTGTTCTCCCTGGCGATGTTGGGAAAAACCTCCGAGAGCCGCTTCCCTAAGACTTCCTCGGTATCGCAGATCCCGGAGTATCTTTGCGGACTGAAATTCATACTGAAGATAATGGTGCCGGAGGTATCGATAATAGTGACCCCATCGATAAAATAGAGGATCGAGAAAAAACTTTGGTAATCCATCGACACCCCCGGACCTTCCGCCGCTTAATCCTTTATTCGGCTTTCTTACCTACCAGCCGGACAAATAGGATGATTCCCGCGGCTCCCACAACCAGACTGATCACCGGCGGTACGCCGAAACCGGCGGGGAGGAACCCAAAGACCGCCGCGAAAGCCGCCGCCAGAACCGCATAAGGAATCTGGGTACGCACATGGGCGATATGGTCGGACCCGGATGCCATGGAGGAAAGAATCGTGGTGTCGGAAATGGGTGAACAGTGGTCACCGAAGACCGCTCCGGTAAGGACCGCGCCGATGGACGCCACGATCAGGGGAGTCACTTCACCTCCCGCTCCACTGATGGAAGCGGCGATGGGAATAACAATAGGCATGAGGATGGCATTGGTGCCCCAGGAAGTCCCGGTGGCAAAAGCGATAAGCATAGCCAGGATAAAGACAATCAGCGGCAGCAGCCGGCTGCCCAGAAGACCCTGGGTAACTTCCACCAGATACTCGGCCAGCCCCATCTCGCCGATAACCGACTTCAGGGCAAAGGCCAGGCCGAGGATGATCCCCGCCACGGTCATGGACTTAAAACCCCCCACCCAGGCATCCATGGCCGTTTTCAGGGTAAAAACCTTTCCGGCCACCCCGATGATAATGGCTACGATGGAACCGATACAGGCGGCCCAGGTGAGGACCACCGAAGCGTCGGCATCACCGAAGGAATCCCGGATACTCTTGCCTTCCTCGAAGCCGTTGTACCAGAGACCGAAAATGGTCACCAGAATGAAAACGAGAATAGGAATCAGGGCGTAGTAGACTTTTCCCCGGACTCCCTCATCGGGGAGAATATCTCTATCCTCCGAGACCAGGGGATTGGATCCGGCCGCATAAACCTCGCCGGTCTTTCTTGCGCGGATCTCAGCCTTCAGCATGCCGCCGAAGTCCCGGTTTGACAGGGTCAGCACAAAAACCAGAACCAGGGCGAAGAGTGAATAGAACCTGAAGGGGATCGACTGAAAGAATACAAGAAAGGCGTTTCCCTCGATCCCCACGGAGGCAAGCCCCGCGGCGATCAGGCCGATCTCCATGGCGATCCAGGTGGATACCGGTGCCATGGAGGATACCGGAGCCGCCGTGGAATCCACGATGTAGGCCAGTTTTTCCCGGGAGATCTTCTGAGCGTCGGTGATCGGTCTCATGGTATTCCCCACAATCATGGAGTTGGCGTAATCATCGAAGAAAATAGCTATGCCCATGAGAGCCGTAGCCAGGTTGGTGGATTTCACACTTCTGGCCCGCTTCACGATAGCCTCCGCGATGGCGCTGGTGCCGCCCATCTTCCCGATGACCCCCACCATGCCTCCGATGGTGAGACAGAAAACGATGATACCGATATTCCACGAGTCGGCTAAGGATTGTTCGACGATATACGTGGAAAAGGTGTCCAGCAATCCCGTCAGGGGATTGAATCCGTTGATGATCAGGGCTCCGGTAAAGATCCCCACCACCAAGGATATGATGACCTGCCTGCTGAGAATAGCAAGAACAATGGCAAGCAGGGGCGGCAGCAGCCCCAGGATGCCGTAGGTCGTCTGTGCGTCCATAAAACGCCTCCTGTTTAAGATAATGTATTCTTGTACCACGATTTGAAAGAAAAATACAGGCGTTTTCAGAACAAGACGGCGGGAAAGAAAGGAAAAAGGGTCGCCTACCTTATCTACCCGGCCAGCCCGGGCAGAAGGCCCGTCAGCCCTGTGGCAAGAAGTTCATAGGCGATACTCAAGAGAATAATACCTCCGATCCGGGTGATCACGGCGTTTCCCTGTCGGCCGATTTTCCGGGATACCGGGCCGGCAAAATAGTAGGTCAGCCACATAACCACTCCGTGCATAAGAATAACCGAAGAAATGATCAGCCGGTCCGGAAAACCCTCGGCATGACCGACCTGGGTTAACACCAGGGATATGGATCCGGCACCGATGGTCAAAGGAAACACCAAAGGAGTCACCACGATGGATTTCCAGTCTTCACTGGTTTCATCCAGGGTATCCAGGTCCACCTTTTTTCGGGGGGAATCCCCTTTCAGCACCATGGGGATCGACACGGCGGCCAGAATAGTACCTCCGGCGGCAGCCAGGGCTTCCAGCGAGATGCCGAGGAATTTCAACAGTACATCCCCCACCCAGGCAGTCACCAGCAGGGTGAGCATGGAAAACAAGGCTACCCGGAAGGCCATCCGGTGCTGGATCTTCCGGGAATAGTCCATAGTCAGATTGACAAAGGGCGCGATAACCGAGAAGGGGCTGAACATGGAAAAAAGGGCAATCTGAAAAACCAGGATCTGCCGTATAGAAATAATCATAATGGAATTATATACAAAATGAAAAAAAAATGCTTCCAGGGTGCGTTAAAAAAAACTTCCGAGGGCTTGTTACTTAACGCCAGCCGGAATATTCACGAATTTCCATGGTGGTCATCGGAGTGCCGGGCGGACCATTCTGTCCCTGGTATTTTACCAGGTAATGGGGGGGCGCCGCGCTGTACCAGAGCCTGGTTTTCGGAACCATCTTGGAGAAAACGGCAAAGACCCCGGACATCTTGAAGGACAGCTCCAGGCGGTAACACTCCAGGGTTCTGTCCCTTAAGGAAATATTCTCCTTGCCGGCGGACATAACGCTGAGTTCGAAATCACTGCTCTCATCACCGGTAGACAGAAAGGTTATCCGCAAAGGTTTGGGGTCGGAAAATGGGTATCCCCTCAAGGCATAGATGATCGAGGTAGTATCAAGAATTCTTATTTCCCCCGGTCTTGCCTCCGGGTTTCCCTGAACCAGGGTGGAAGATTCCAGGCTGTATTCTCCCCTGCCGCGGAGGTTCCGCAGGTAGAAGGCCGTCATATCCGCCCTCCGGAGTTTTATCTCCGTGGTTTCCTCCGGCCCGGTAATCAGAACGGAGTAGGTATCCTGCCGGTCACCGATGATCTCCACCCGGCTTCGCAGCCGGCTTTCCTCATCGTCAGTCGTCACCGATAGAATCGACCATTCGCCGTGGGGTATGAGGGGATCCTTCAGAACACCTTGGCCGGATAAGGCCGTAAGACCGCTTGAGAAGAAAAAAAATAAAATGAGTGCGTTCCCTCGCAGTTTATCCTTTCTCTTCATGCTCCCCGTCCTTCAATTCCCGGGTGCGAAAACGCATAAAGGTCATATTCAAGGCCAGAATTGTCAGAGAGAGAACAAAAGACCCTACGACAATGGAGGGGGAATGCCCCCCGATGGATATATGGGCGAAAAGGGGTATGTCCAGCAGGAGGGTGGACAGAAGGGTAAGAAAGGGGGTGAGAATAACGAACATAACCGGGGTCCACTGGCCGAATTTATATTTCACCTTTTTGAGAAACAATAAAACAATGGTTCCTCCGATAAGCATGGAGACCAGGTATTCCACCGGGATGAAGAAAAGAAGAACCCCCTGCAGGGGGCCGATACCCCCGCCCCCCTTAAAACGGAAAAAAATCGGTTTACAATGTCCCAGGACTCCGGCAATACCCATAAGAAATAAAACGGCGAAATCCCGGTCGGTGTCTGCGGTAAAGAGGAAGACCCGGGCCAGCAAGAGGGGCAGAAAGACTTTAAACGCATCCAGGAAGGAAACCAGGAACCCCCAGCCTTTTCCCACATTCCGGACCACATTGGAGGTGCCGGGGTTCTTATTCCCCAGTTCCCGAATATCCTTCCCCGTGACAAGCCGGGTTATGGGAATGGCGTACAGGACGGACCCGGACAGATAGGTTGCCAGTAATCCCAGAAGGGAAATCAGAATAAAGGATAGACTTATTTCCACAGGCTACTCCAATGCCAGGATGAGGAGCTCCCGGGTCTGCCCTCCCGCTAAAAGCTCCACTTCCAGGTCTTCCTTTCTTTTTTTCAGATCCTCTGTCAACCGTGAACAGTCTTCCGGCCGGCAGAGATCGCCGTAGTACAGCGACAGATTCTCACATCCGTCGATATCCGATAACTCCACACTGGATAAGACAACCTCGCTTAGGGAATCCCCCACCGCCGCCAGGGAACCGTTGATGAGAGAAAAATAGTCCCCCGAACCGATAACCCGGCCGTCGAATTCCGCCGCGGCGTTACTGCGGTACACAAAGATACCCCTGGCCAGGTTCATACATTCCTTCATACTGGTCACATTATCGTCGATACCGTCGTTGGCGCTGTAACCGTAGGAGGTGGCCAGCCCCTGAACGACATCCACCGTGTGGAGCACCGCCACATGTTTATCGGTCTTCTTCGCCGCCGTCATGGCCGCCGGAAGAATATTCTTATTATTGGGCAGAAGAATGAAGTTTTTTTCAGGCATCTCTTCCAGGGCGTCAAGGATCTCCCCGGCTGAAGGCAGATGGGAGGTGTAGAGAATACAATGATTCACCCCCAGGGATTGAAAAATCTCCCTGAAGCCTTCCCCGGGAATAAAAGCCAGGACAGCGCAGTCGTCCCCGGACATTCCCTCGCCGGAAAAACGGCTGATCTGCTCCTTAAGGTTATCGATCTTTACATGCTCTACCGCCCCCAGGGTCTTCATGTACTCGATGATCTCCCCGGGGATGTCCGTATGGATGTGAACCTTTAAAAAATCATCTTCCCTCACCAGGGCGATACTGTCACCCCGGGTCTCCAGGTAAGCGGTTACTTCTTCCCGGGGCACCAACCGGGGCCGGAGAATCGTCACCTCGGTACAGTAGCCGAAATTCTTCACCTCCGGGACAACCGCGCTGCCGGAGGTCTCGGGGGGAAATCGGTAATCCTCCTCCTGTTCCCGTTCCATGGAAAGCCCCTTCAAGACCCGAGAGAACCCTTCCATAAGAAAAATAAACCCTAAAGCTCCGGAGTCAACCACTCCGGCCTTGGCCAGGACCGGGAGCAGGCGGGGGGTTTCCTTTAAGGCTTCCCGGGCCGCCGCCAGGGCGGTCTCCAGGGAAACGGTCAAGTCACCGTCGTCCCCTTCTTTAAAGCTGTCCTCCATGGCCCGGATAATGGTAATCATGGTTCCTTCCACCGGAGAGAAAAGGGAACTCTTCACCTGGAACAGACCGGCGGTAAAACCGTCGGCCAGCTGGTGATGATCCAGGGAACTATGTTTCCCCGCCACTTCGAAGAAGCCGTGAAAGAAACGGGCCAGGATAAAGCCGGAATTTCCCCGACTGTGACGGGTCAGTTCCGCGTTCATTATTCCCGCGATATCCCCCAGAGAACCGTAGTCTCCGCTCTTTAACACCCGGATTCCCGCTTCGAAAGTTGAGAGCATGTTGGTCCCCGTGTCTCCGTCGGGAACGGGAAAAACGTTCAGATTATTGAGGATGTCATAATTTCTCTCCAGGTATTCCTGGGCCCCGAAAAGGCATCGGATCAGTGTTTCAGGTCCTAGGGTCACCTCAGGCATACACAATATATCCGATATCGTAGAAATCTGGTCCGATATGGGCCATATTGCTGTGGTTGGTGTAGTGAATTTCCACCCGGGTCTCGACGTCCAGGGCCTCCACCTGCCTCTTTAAATCCTCCGCTTCCTTTTCATGAGGACCGATGACGCTGATAACGGCGTGGATTCTCCTGCCTCGTTTTTCTTCCAGGTCCTTTTTGATAATACCGAGAAAACGCTGATTCACCTGGGTGGAGTTTTTCGCCTTGCCGATGGATTTCAAGGTTCCCACCTCTTCCGCCGAACTAAGAAGGGCCAGAATCTTCATGGCCGTTCCCAATACCGCCTTGGCCAAACCTATTCTGCCGGTACGATGCAGATAAAACAGGTCATAGACCACCCCCAGGTGGCGGCAAGAGGTTTTCATCAGATCGATCAGCCCCAGGACCTCCTGAAGGGAGGCTCCTGATTGGATCGCCAGGGCGACATCCTGGACGATAACACTGTAGGCGGCGGTAAGAAACCCGGCATCCACATAGGTGATATCCAGATCCGGGTGCTCGGAAGCCACGTTCTTTATGGTATTCATGGTAACCGTGGAGGCGCTGCTGGCCTGATGGATAGAGATGATCTTTTCACCGGTAAATTCCCGGTAAGCAGCCAGGAGATCCTCTTCCTTCAAGCCCGACGTGGAAAAGACATTTTCCTTCTCCTTCAGCATGAGCCGCAGTTTTTCCTTATCCTCCCGGCTCATATCCATGGAAACCGGGTAATCCTTCCCGTTGAGGTACATGGGATAATCCACTACCCGGATTCCCAATTTTTTCAGGGTTTCCTGGTTCAATTGACAGGCCGAATCGGCAATCAATACCATAATATGGCCTCCTTATTGTTTATTCAGCGATTTCGTTTATCTATTCCCCGGTATTTTTCAGGGGGTTTTCCGGAACCTCCATGACCAGATCCGAACGGGGATAGGACGAACATGGATGGAACCATCCGAATTTCTCATCCCCCCGGCGAAGCCCCGAAACACCGTCGGGAACCCGGATCTCCCCCTCCAGCAGACGGCTCCTGCACCAGCCGCATTCGCCGGATCGGCACATGGCCGGCGGATTCAAACCCGCCCGTTCCAGGGCGATTAAAACCGTTTCATCTTCCCGGGCGGCCATGGTTTTTCTATCCTCACCGGAGATAACGGTAACGGAGTATTCGGCTTCTCCTTGAGACTCCAACGGAGGATTGCCGTAGTGCTCCCGCCTGGAACGCCGGGGAGCCAGGTGAAAGACCTTCAGTTCTTCCTCCAGGTGTTTTCCCATGGCCGGGGGGCCGCAGAAAAAGAAGGAAACCCCGCCGATATCACTCACATACCGGCGGATAAGATCGGCGGTGATGAATCCTTTTTCCATACCTTCAGGCGCCTGTTCACCGGAACACACCGGCACGAAGGTAAAGCGGTCCGGGTTCAGCCGCCGCAGCTCCTGAAGTTCCTGCCGGAAGATCATCTCTTCCTCCGAAGGAATTCCGTACAGCAGGGTAAACCGGTAGGCCTCGTTACGGCTTAAGGAATCCTTGATAATCGAGCGGAAAGGGGTAATTCCTGAACCTCCGGCAAGGCAGACCAGGTGGTCGGCCTCCCGCAGCGGCTCAATGTAAAAATTTCCCGCGGGGCCGGTACAGCGGAGGATCTTTCCGGTTTTCCAGGTCGAAAGAGCCCAGGGAGCGAAGAAGCCGGACTCGTCGCCTTTTACGGTAATGTCGTAATATCCTCCGTCGGCAGCCTCATCGGGGGTGGAAGAAAGGGAAAAAGGCCGGGAAACCGGGGTTCCCTCTACCCGATCCTCCACGACCAGGTATTGCCCCGCCCGGAAACAGGGAAGCTTCTTTCCCTCTTCCGTCGCGGCGAGGCGGAAGGTCTTGGAAAGGGGCGTCTCCTGGCGTACCTGGGTCACTTTTAATTCCAGAAAAAGAGGATGAAGCTCCTGGGCCAGAATATTCATGGGTCCCGGGGAAACCTTCGCGGCGGGAGCCTTTTTAAAAAGCCTGTTCCTTTTTCTCAAGTGAAAGATAAAACGCAGCAGGTCTCTCGTTTTCCCCTTGAC
Source organism: Spirochaetales bacterium (assembly GCA_016932135.1). Lineage (GTDB taxonomy): Bacteria > Spirochaetota > Spirochaetia > JAFGDJ01 > JAFGDJ01 > JAFGDJ01. The sequence continues at coordinate 20,157 of JAFGDJ010000214.1, forward strand.
GGTTACCACCATGATCAGCCTCCCGTCCGGGCAAGGGTTTTCTCGGCCGCCGACTTCCCGGAAAGGATCGAACTGCCGTAACCGTGACAGCGGTACGAAAAACCTCCGCAGAACCGCAGGTTCTCGAAATAGTGTTCCTTTTCTTCCGCCATGGCCCGGGGAACAATGGAATCCCAGGGTTCCGGTTCGTAGCCGTAGACGATGCCGTCGTAGGCCCCGGTGTACCGGGCAAAGGTGGCCGGAGCGGCTACCTCGACTTCTTCAATATGGGGCAGGATAGAGGTTCCCACGGCCTTCTCGAACTGATCGATAAGCTTCCTGGCCACCTGCTCCTTCGTTTTAACGTAATTGGAGGGCCTCACGGCAGCCCAGGCCTCGGAACGGAACCCGGCGGTTAAGGCGAGGATGGTGGTTCCCGGAGGTGAACAGGCAGGGTTGGCAACATTGAGACAGACCGAGGCCTGCATGATATCCCGACATTCCAGATTCCCTATGTTCTCATAGAGGGCCCGGGTATCCATGTGGGGCGCGATGAAATAGCTGTAATCCTGAAGGCCCAATTCCTCCGGTCCGGCATCCAGCCCCAGGTATACCACCACCAGGCTGAATCCGTGTTTCCGGGCGTTGATGTTCTTCCTGGCCGCCGGAGGCACCTCCGTTGAGGGATGGATCAGGGAGTTGAACACCAGGGTCGGCGAGGCGTTGGAAATCAAGGCCCCGCAGTGGATCTCCTCGCCCGCGGCAGTGGTGACCCCGACCACCCGGCCCGACCGGGTGTTGATTCTCGCAACCTGCGTATTGAACCGGAGGCGGCCGCCGTGTTCGAGGATCTTCTCCACAAAGGCGGAGGAGATCTCATGAGAACGATGGCGGGGTATCACGGCGCCGCCGGAGATGTAGGAATTCAACAGGGCCGCCCAGATGGTAAAGGAAAGCCTGTTCGTAGGGACCCCCAGATAACACCAGTAAGGATACAGCAGATCCCGGGCGGCGGGAGGTACTTTCAGACGATCCGCCACCTCGTCGGCCGTTGCCGCGCCGGTACGAATGAAATTACCGTGCCTGCGCATCAGTTCGCGGTAATCCACCTTTTTTTCGTTCCGGGACAGATAACCGAAAGCCTCCTGGATGTCCCGGCAGAGTTCCATGTAGGCGGTGACCGGCTCCCGGCTGCCGGGGACCTGTTTTTCAATGGTATTGATAAAGGCGCCGACGCCGAAGGGCATCCGGACATCCACTCCCCCACGGGTAAGAATCACCCGGTAGGCGTCGGGGATGGTCTCGAAATCGATGTTTAAGCCCGCGTCGTCCAGGAGATACCGGACAACGCCGGAAGCTTCTTCAATGGAAGGAATGTTGGGCATTTCATGGAGGGAAGGCTCGAATTCGAATCTGCCCCGAACGAAGCTCGTGGCGAATCCGCCGGGAAGGTTGTGCTGCTCCAGCAACAGGACTTTTTTACCCGCCCGGGAAGCCTCAAAAGCCGCGGCGAGCCCGCCAAGCCCGGAGCCCAGAACGATAATGTCATAGGATTCGTTCATTGTACAGTTATACCTTCCCCTGAGATTTTACACAATGGGGTTTTACAATTGATTTACCTTTGGGTTTTATTGCCTTTTATCGGTGGATTCGCCGGCGGCCGTCATGATCCCCGGGTTGTCACGGGAACAGGATACCCGCCAGATTGACCAAACCGGGTACTCCCGGTATTCTGGGGATTCCGTTCATCGGAATAAAGCAGGATGAGGAGGAGAAGGATGATCTACGGAATCCTTGTTGTCGCTCTTATTTTCACCGTGTCGATGCTTCTCCGACATGAGTTTGCTCTGAACGACCGGGGCATCTTTCTATGGAAGCCCCTGTCCTCGACCCTGATGACGGTTATCCTCCTGGCAGCATTTTTTCGCGCAGACCCCTCGGACAGCACCTATACCCTAGCCCTTCTTCCCGGGGTTCTTCTCTGCTTCGGCGGAGACATGGCGTTGATGTTTACAAAGAAATCTTCCCGGGCTTTCCTTATCGGCCTGGTTCTTTTTCTCCTGGGTCATGTGGCCTATACGGTCACCTTTATCGCGTTTAACGGTTTCCACTCCTCAGACTGGATCAGCGCGGCCGTCCTTGCCGTTTTCGGCCTGGGGGTGTACCTGTACATTCTTCCCGGTCTGGGGTCCATGAAGGTGCCGGTACTGTTTTATGTTCTCATCATCAGCCTTATGGTAAACCGAGGGCTTTCAACATTTTCCGGGAATTATTTTTCTCCGGTCCAGGCTTGGCTTATCTCCTTAGGGGCGATCCTCTTCTACATCTCCGATGTTGTTCTTGCCCTGGGGAAATTCCGCCATGCCTGGAAGTACGGTAGGATAAACCTGGCTTTTTACTACGCTGGACAGGTTTGTATAGCCATGAGCGCCGGATTTCATTTTCTTTAAAAAATTCAAGTAGTCCCTTTAAAACCGTTGAAGATCCTCCATCTCCGCGGCGAGCTTCTGAAAATGCTCCACATTTTCCTGCCCCACGACTTTCAGGATTCCCGAACCCTCCACGATTTTATCAGCCAGGGCGGTTATATCACCGATATTTCGTTGAATAACCTCGGTGGTTTCCCTGATCCGGGTAATGCTTCTGCTGCTCTGCTGAATATCGGTATCCATGTGCCCCAGGGCCGCGTTGACTTCATCGTTGATGTTGGAAAGGTGTTCCACCGCCTGTTCAATCAGAAGATGCCCCTGGGCGGATTCCTCCATCCCGGCGATAATCTCTAATAAAGCGTTATGGACGGAGGAAATTTTTCCAATAATATTTTCAAACATCGCCTGCAGGGTTTCGCTGTCCTTAACCGATTCATGAATCAGGGTGTTGCTCTCTTCTAAGGTCGTTTTAATTGTTTGGGCGTTTTCGTTGCTCTCTTCCGCCAGTTTCCTGATTTCCTCCGCTACCACGGCAAAACCCTTGCCCGCTTCACCCGCGTGGGCAGCCTCGATGGCCGCGTTCATGGCCAGCAGGTTCGTTCGGTCGGCTATCCCTTCGATAACATTGATAATCTCGATGATATTCTCCGAGTTCCGGGAAATATTACGGAATGATTCGATGGTTTCTCCGAGCCTGTGAGCTCCGTCCTGGGCCGCTTTCACCAGGTCCTCAATAACCGCCTGCTTATCCCTGGCCGAATGGCTGATCATCTGAACCTGGGCGCGAAGCTCCTCCGTGGCGGCGGAGGAATCGCTCACCGCGCCGGTCTGACGGTCCATGGTCGTTTTCACGCTCTCCTTGGAACCCACCACCTTGTTCCCCGAATCAATGGCCGAAGAAGTGTTCTCCAGCAGGGTCGTGATGCTATCGGTGATAATCCGCAGATTCTCCGCCATGGAAACAGCGATGGCCCGGTTGTTCTCGGCGTTCTGCTGAAGCTTTTCACCCAGGTTAAAGGCATTTCCCGTATTCTCCATCAGCGCATGAAGTCTTTCATACTGCCTGTCCGATTCTTCCACCCGGGCTTGAATATGTTTAATACTCCGCTGTTGAATCCTGAAGAGCTGAAAGATAAAAACAGCCCCAAAAAACATCAATATCAGGGAAACTAGAAATTCCGTCAGGGCTACCGGCTCTCCTCCCTGTTCCAAGGCGGGACGAATTCGAAGAAAGAACTGACCCGTATGGGCCAGAATGCCAAAAATGAGAACACTCATCACCTGCCAATGGGCATAAGCCAATAAGGGAGCGGTAATGAATACGGGAATCATATAGGTTGTCTGAATATACACATCGTTGGAGCTGGTAATATCCCGGAGAAAAAACAATCCCGCCGCGGCGAAACAGAAAAGGACAATATTACCGGTACTGACAATTTTGAACCTGCTCTGCAGGAGCAGGACGACGAAAAACCCCAAGAGAAGTCCGACCACGATCTCCAGGATCCCCATCACCAGAGCCCCGGAAACAATCCTGATTAGTCCCAGGGCTAGAAAACCAAAACCCACCACCAGGTCCAGGAAAAACAGAGAAACAGCCTTTTCCTGAATAGCCGGACTGTCTTTATACAGCGTTCTGACATTCTTCTTTGACGCCATGGTCACCCCCGCTCTCTAGGCCCAACACCGTTGAATGCAACGATGATGGAATTGTTATTCTAGATATTAGTATATGGATAAAATATCAGAGTGCAACGTGAAAGATCAGCTATGCTCAGCCCGGGACTCCGGCAGAACGCCTTCCGGAATGTTCAGATTCGTCATCCGGAAAAAGAATATCGCCTCGGGCACGGGAGACTTAGGTAAGAACTATTCTTCAGACCGCGAAATCTCGACCCGATACACCGGACAGGTATCCATCATAAGGTATACCCGTACCGGTCCGCTGATCATGTCGGGATCGACGGTAAGCCTTATTTCCGAAAGGTATCCGTCGGCGTCCATGAGGAGCTCCGTTTCCCGGGAATAATTCGCCGCCACCGCCCGGCCGTCGGCAGGATCAACCAACAGGAGTCCCGCCACATGGTCCTCCGGCCGAAGGCGGCTTCCCCGAAGGACAGCCCTAAAGCGGTTCTTCTCCGGATAAATCGAAACATCATCAAACAGCAGAGCGGGGTCAATAGCCCTCTCTCCCGCCGGGGAAACCCTCGCGCCCCCGGAGAGAGGCATAAGGCCGGTTTTCAGGTCCGACATCCCGGTAATCTTCAGAAACTTGCCGTAGAAATCGATGTCGTCCCCCCGGACGACGCAGGAAAAGGCGAAATCATCTCCCCCTTCCCGGGCAAGATCTGAAGCTTCCCCGGCCAGCCTGAAGAGGCTGAAGGGCATATCCCAGGACCCGAAGAAGCTCAGAATAACGTCTTCATAGCTGCTTAAGGTAACCAGGCTGTCCTTCATCTCCAGGTTCAGTACATAGAGATCCCGTAAGGACGGATCGGGCACACTCGACTCGTCGAGAGCCGTCTTCTTTCCGGGGATAACCCAGAGAACGGCCTTATCCCGGGTTCCCTCCACGAAGCCCGCCAGATACCGCAGGGAATCAAAACCGATCTGATTGTAGGAAGGCAGCATGGTCGGCAGGGGGACGGATAGCCGGGAAATTTCCAGCACCGATGACTCATCTCCCGGTTTTTCGGGGATCTTGAAATCCGGGAAATCATCCTCCGGAGGGGTGAGGGACACTCGAAAGGTCCTTTCAAACTGCCCGGCTTTTTTCCCACCGAAAAAGAACAGGCCGATCCTTTTCCGGTCGGTCCGATAGGTCCCCCGCAGGGTGAGATCGAAGGTTCCACCCGTCCAGGTTTCCCGGGGAATGATCGAAAGGAAGCGCCCGTGGGACGCCGTTTCCAGCTGCGCCGCCTGAGGGGCCGAATAGTCGACCTGGATACTCTTCGGATCCATGGCGGACAGTACCGTATCTCCTTCATCCCGGACGAGAAGGGAAAAGGTCAGGGGCGCGTTGGCCGGAATCTCGATGCGGTCGGTATAATCCGGGGCGCCGAAGGGCCGGGTGTACAGAAGGAAGCTTCCCGCATCCGGCATGTCCTCGCCGCATCCGGAGGCACAGCCGGCATCGGTCGAACCGTCCCCGGAAAGGGGATAATCGTAGGGAACAAAGTAGATGCCCCCGTTCTCCCCGGCTATCACGATCCCCGCCTTCCCCAGGGCCGGAGAACCGTTCAGATCGTTCCGGTCTTCATGGATGCAGGAGTATTTCCATCGAAGGCTGCCGTCGGGGTTGAGGCAGTAAAGATGCCCGCTGCCGGAACCGAAGTAGATCCGGTCCAGGGCGTCCACCGCCGGGGAAGAACGGATCGGCTCCAGAGTATCGAAGGCCCACAGCACTTTTCCCTTTTCACCGTCCAGGCCGTACACCGTTCCGTCGGTGGAAGCCTGCACAATGGTGCCGTCGCTTAAAGAGGCGGGGCTGGCGTAGATATGATCCCGGGTGCCGAACTTCCAGACCTGCCGGCCGTTTTTCTGGGAATAGGCCCGGAGGAATCCGTCAAAGCCTCCGACCAGGGCCAGGCCCTTCTCCCCCGGGGTAAGAAGGACCGAGGCGGCGTTGCTCCCCAGGCTGCCGCGGGTCCACACCCGCTTTCCCGTCCGGTAGTCGTAGCAATAGAGATTTTTCAGCATAGTGTAGGTGGTACCGAAAAACAGGCGCCCCGTGTCGGGATTCACCGCCGGCAGGGACCAGATCATTTCATTCCCCGGGAAAACCCCGACGGGCGTGCCGGTATCCCTGTCCAGGGCATAGACCAGGTAATTGTCGTTGGGCGCGAGAATCCTTCCGTCGGGAAGCATGGCGATATTTCCCTCGAACCAGGCCAGGTTGTGGGTCTCGATGCCGTAGAGTTCCTCCACCTCTTCGGGAGAATGGCCGGTGAATTTCCAGATCAGCCGACCGTCGGTCCGATCGAGGCAATAGACGTGCCGGTCTCCGGAACCGACATAGACCCTGCCCCGGTCGTCCAGCAGAGCCGAGGAATCGATAATATCCCCCGTGGGGAAGGACCATTTGAGCTTTCCATCCTGCCGCAGGCAGTAGAAGACATGATCCGCCGATCCGATATAGATATTCCCGTCACCGTCGATGACCGGACTGCTGAAAATGCCGCCGCCGGTGCGGAATTCCCAGGGAGGCCCTTCCCCCCGGGACAGGGCCGCCATGGTCGTTCGGCCGTTCTGCATCGGATTCGCCCGGAATTTCGGCCAGGGGCTGTCCGGGTCCAGGGGAATCTTCACCGTGCTGTCGGCCCCCAGGGGAAAGAGAACCACGAAAAAGAGAATCGACAGGAAAAGAAGAAACCCTTTACGACCGGCCATGGAACACCTCTCTAACTGAATATTAATTCAGTTATAACCTGAAAATATGCCACCGGTCAAGGGAAACCGGTCCCCTGCCGGCAGCAGACAAGCCGCTTGAGTTGCTCTTCTCCGCTTTTCGGGTTATGGTAAGGGCATGCCGGAAGAAGATCGAAGATTTATCCGGGCCACCAACGCCGAAGCCCGGGAAATTAAACGCCGGGCTCTGATGAAGGCAGCTCTGGCCTCCTTTGTGGAGAGGGGATACGACCGCACCACCGTTTCCGCCGTAACCAAGGCCGCCGGCGAAAGCGTGGGGACCTTTTACCTCTACTTCGAAAACAAGCTGCAGGTATACCGCAGCCTCTACCGGGAAGCCCTGGAGATGCTCCGCCGCCACCTGGAAGAAGCCATGAGGAAGCCTCATCCTACCGTGACCGGCGAAGTCAGAGCCCTGGCCTTATCATACCTGGAGTTCTCCCGGGAAAAGCGGGACTACTACCTCATCCTGTCCAGCCAGCACCTGGGACAGCAGGACTTTATCAACGACGGTTTTCTGAAAGACCGGCTGGATACCGAGGCCCTGGCGCTCCTCAAGATGATCGACCGGATCCTCCGGAGGGGAATCGACGGAGGAGAATTCCGGCGCCACGACACCTGGAAGACCACCATGATCTTCTGGGGTATGATGGACGGCCTTCTCCTGCTGAACGAGCGGAGCAATCTGGCCTTGTCCAACTCCGGCCTGGAGGACCTGGTCCTGTACTCGGTGGACCTCTGCCTTCGGGGGATCAGTATATCCTGACCGGACCTTTTTTCCGCCGTTTTTCTGCTTTACCGTGAGCCTTTGACACACCGGTACAGGGCCTCCCGCAGGGCCTTTTCCCGGGGATCGTCGATCTGGGTGCCGGGACTCATCCGGTTGGTCACATAGGCTGCTCCTATTCCCAGTTCATCGTCCGCGAAGGCCAGGGCCCCGGAGGCGCCGAGAAAACCGATGGCCCGGGGGTTGGGGGAAAACCACCCCGTATCCGGGTCGGGCTTCTGGAAGCCCAGGCCGTAGTCGGCGTTGATATTCATTACCCGGTCGAGACGGTTAAGCCGCGGCGCCTCGGCCGGACCGAAGACCTCCCGCAGGGTCTCTGCGGTCAGGCCGATCCGCTTTCCCCCGGAGGCGAACTCCCCGTAAAGGGCCGCCAGGCCCCGGGCGGTTCCCACGCCGTTTCCCGAAGGGTGCTCACCGGTGACAAATTCCCGGGAGTTCGGGTCTACTGTGTCCCCCTCCATGGTCTTCCAGAAGAGGGACTTGGAATTGAAGAGTACCTTTTTCAATCCTTTGGGAATCTGATGCAGGTGAAACAGGGCCTCCAGGGGGCTGAAGACCTTCAGCTCGGCTTTTCTTTCATCCGGGTACTCCTCCGGCAGACCGATGGAAAAATCGGCGCCGACCTTCGAGCAGATCTCCTCCTGCAGGTATTGGTTGACACTGCGGTGTTCCGGGTCGACCCTCCGCACCAGGGCGGCCATAGCGAAGCCGATGGTGCCCACGTGGTAGCCCTGGTAATCCCCGGGAGTCCATAACGGCTTCGCCGCGGCCAGAACCCGGTCAGCGGCCTCAGGGTCCGTCTGGTCCAAAGGCTCTTCGGTAAGGACGATACCCCCCTGGTGGGACAGGAGCTGCCGGACCGTAATCTCGCCCTTCCCTTCTGCGGCAAACTCCGGCCAGTAAGAGGCTACCCTCTCGTCGTAATCCAGCAGGCCCCGGCTGTGCAGATGGGCCAATACCATGGCCGAGACCCCCTTGGTGGCGGAAAAAACCAGGACGCCGGTGTCCTCTTCCCAGGGACGGGATTTCTTCGGATCAGCCCAGCCCCCCCAGAGGTCCACCACCTTTTCCCCGTCCACATAGGCGGTGAAAGCCCCGCCCAGTTCCCCCCGTTTACTGAAATTTCGCTCGAATTCGGCCTTTACCTCTTCGTAGCCCTCGGCAACAAAGCCATGAACCATTCCTCCGTCCCCCTTTCCTCCGGACACACAGGAAGATAGCAGTAAGCACGAGAGTATAATAACATAAAAGAATGTCTTAGATTTCATGTTTTCAAGCCTCCTAAAGGTTATGAAGGCAATATACCAACAAACGTTTGTTTTTGTCAATATATTAAACCAACGTTTGTTGACTTTTTTATCCAAATAGAATAGACTTTTCCCATGGCCAGACCGAGAAAAGAAGACTTAGAAAACCTTGCCCCCACGGGGGATCGGATTCTCTCCGCTGCCGTGGACCTCTTTTCCCGGGAGGGTTTCGCGGGAACCTCCGTCCGCGCTATCGCCCGGCAGGTGGAGTTGAACGAGGCTTCGATTTACAACCATTTTCCGTCGAAAGCCGCCATTCTGACAGCGGCCATCGACAGGCTGGAAGAACGCCTCCTGCGACCGGGCCTCAAAGCCGCAGAAGGACCGGCGGAAGCCTCTCCCGAGGCTCTCACCGCTGCGGTCATGAAAGGGGCGGCTAATTTCTTTTTACGGGCTGATACGGATATGCTCAAGACATGGCGCGTCCTGGTTATCGAAGAGTACAGGAACGCCAAGGCCAGGGAAGCCCTGGAAGCACACATCTTCAAGGCTCCCCGGGACTATTTCAAGAATCTTCTTTCCCAATGGCAGGAGGAAGGCTATCTCCGGGCCTCGGCGGATACCGAAGCCGCCGCCGAAGCCTTAGCGTCGGTCTTTTTCGAGTTCTCCTTCGTTGCCAATCTCTCCGCCGCCTGGAACCAAACGGACCCCGCCGACCTCAACCGCTTACGGAGCCAGGTCCGCTTCATTTCCCAGGCTTTGATCTGACTCCCCGGTAAAACGGTCTACTGCCCCGAACACAACACCATGAGAGCTCCGTCGTACTCAAAGGTTTCGATGGTGTTCTCGGGGCAGAAGATGTCCGTGGATATAATTGCTCCCGTACCGTCACCGGTGTACAACTGCCCTGTAGATAGTCGTAATTGAGGAGCCTTAGCATAAAAGACATTTGATGCACAGGTGCAAGAAGAAAGAAAAGGCAGCTCTACTGTAATAGAAGATATAGCAATATCTGAATCCACCCATGGCCCCAAGCTGCTATACCAAAGAGTGTCATCATCACTGAGCCGTCCAAGCACACCGCCGGAGGCTCCGCAAATTTCCATCAGCGTTGACGGTGCCGCCGGAATTGTATACACCACATCTTCAAGCGTCCACTGGCCGGCGGAGTACGTAATATCACGATACCTCACTACGAACTCATCATCCATAAGCAATAACATGTCACTATCAAGATCTCTGCTAACGTCCACCGTATCTTCAGAAACCGTCATCCCCGTATCGTCCCAGTCCCCTCCTGTCTCATCATAGACCAGAAGCTTGTTGTCATCGGTCCAGATCAGGAGCTCTTCCGCGATCTGTAAATAGACCACTTCGTTTGTAATCATCGGCGGCGAGGGGATATCCGAGGCCTTCCAGGTTGAGTCTGTGTCGTCGTAGTACATGAAATGCAATAACAGAGGCGCCGCCACCGTTAAGGTGGTCTGGGCGGAATCAGTATCGCTGCCGTCCGAGACCGCTACCTTTATCGTATAGACAGTCTCGTCCGCCGGGGCGGCGGAAAAGACGAAGGTGGCTGCCGTCTCACCGCTTTGCGGCGCCTCGTCCACATACCAGGAGTAGGCAAGGGTGTCTCCATCGGCGTCGGTAGCCGCGGCGGTGAAGGTTACTTCCTCCCCGTTGGCCGCGCTCGCGGCACTGGCGGATACTGTGACTTCGGGGGGAGTATTCACCGGCGGCTCGGGCGGACAGCTAAAAAACAGAAAAATACCAAGGAATAGAAAACCGGTCGTAACATGCTTTTTCATATTTTTACCTTCCTATATATATATATATATATTGAAAGAGTAATTCTTGATACGGGTATTTGTCAACACAAATTTTCAGGTCGCTAGTATTCATCAAAAGATGAATACTAATTGCATTTGTATTACCTTGAAGTGTTTATCTTCGGAAACCAATATGAGATTAGTATGAATAACATTATCTATGATAATTCTATATTTATCTTCGGAATGCTCCAACAGTGAAAATCATCAAGATATTCAAATATTGTTATTGAACATACATCAGCCTTAAAAAGGTGTCGTTTATAGGGTGGAATAGATAAAACAGAACAGATCAATGTCCGAATAATACCATCATGCGCAACTAGAATATAATTCTTAAAATGATCCAAGGTCGCAAATACCGACATTATTCTTTTTGATGCTTCTTCTCCTGTCTCTCCATTGGGGAACCCAAAATCATGATTTCTCTCTATATAAGCATTCCAAAAATCCGGGTATTTTTGTTGCACTTGTTCATCGGTCATCTTTTCTATATCCCCGATATCGATTTCATTTAAGCGAGGGTCAATAATTGGAATAATTCCCTTTCGAGAAGCTACAGGCATAATTGTTTGCTTTGTCCTGATATATTCACTTATATAGATAGCATCTATATCCACTTTATCAAAATAACCAACTAACTTCTGTGCTTTTCTTTGCCCCTTTTCACTAATTGGTTGATCGTTGAGTTTCAGACCCTTCCCGTAAAATTCCCCTGGTTTCTTATCTGCATGCCGAATAACAAAAATGCTCATTCCAACCTCATCTTTCATTTTACTGATACAAATAATGTTTATAGCTTACACGAAGCATATTGACCTTCATATTATATAGATTCTCAATCTAATATATTTTCATCGGGAATCAATGACAAGTATCCGATTTTTTGGCAGAACTATAATGAATATACTATCCTGTACTTATGGGACCAGGAATAAACAGCGTCCTGTCAAAGGATTTCCTTCACCTTTCCCCCGACCCCATGGCCGTGCTGGATAACAACGGCCATCTGCGCAAAACCAATCCTGCCTTTGGACGTATTACGGGCATGACGGCAAGGAGATGCTCTTTAAACCGGCCGGCGGGTTCCTGCCGGACCGGGAAGGGCAATGGCTGAGGCTGCAGTTACACCGTTCCCGACAGACCGGTACAAGCAGCAGCTTTGAGTCGTCTTTCAGCTATCTCTCCGGTGAGAAGCGGATTATCCAGTGGCATCTGGTTCCTTTCTCCCGAAAAAGGTTGTTTTTCAAACCTCCGGCGAGTATATCCTCATCCTGGACGCGGACCAGATTCCTCATCCTGGAATAATCGAAAGAACCGGCGGTTATTTCCGTGACGAGAAGGTAGCCTTCGTTCAACCCCCCAGCACTTCTACAACCTCCCGCCGGGGGACGCCTTCGGTTCCGACACTCCCCTGTTCTACGGCCCCATACTCCAGGGAAAGGACGGATGGAACGCCGCTTTCTTCTGCGGTTCCAACGCCCTCCTGCGCCGGGAGGCCCTCCTGCAACTGGGAATAATCGAATATGCCGGAACCATGACAAGCCGGGCGGCGAAAACCCTGAAAAAAATTCATACCAGCCTTCGGTGTTATAAAGCCGCCTCAGAAAATCAAAAGGCCTTCGTGGAATTGGTCCTGAAGGAAGTTCGGCAGGGTGAGGTTCTCCTCAAGCAGGGCTCTCCACTGGGAGAGATTTACAGCGTTTTGAAAAAAACGGTAGAAAAAACAGGTTGGGCTGCAGAACACCCCGGTGAGCCTCTGCCGGGGATTCCGGAACATCTCTGGGTGACCATGGATATCACCCGGGCGGAAGAAGCCATCCCCTTGCTTCCCATTTCAACCCTCAGCGTTACCGAGGATATGGCCACGTCTATCCGGCTTCACTCCCTGGGATGGAAAAGCGTTTTTCACAAGGAAATTCTGGCCGACGGTCTTGCCCCGGAGGATCTGGGAGCGGCTCTCTCTCAGCGTCTTCGCTGGGCTCAAGGAACCATCCAGGTGCTGGTCAAGAAAAATCCCCTGACGATAAAAGGCCTCACCCTGGGACAGCGGCTACAGTACTTCACCACCATCTATTCTTACTTCAGCGGGTTCGCCGGCCTTATCTTTATCCTTTCCCCCATTATCTACTTGTTTACCGGCATCGCGCCGGTACGGGTTTATTCGGAGGAATTCCTCTGGCGTCTGATTCCTTTCCTTCTATTCAACCGAATCATGTTCCGGTACATTTCCAAAGGCATAAAGGTCCGGCGGGGGGAGCAGTATACCCTGTCCCTTTTCCCCCTCTGGATAAAAGCTGTCCTGGGTGTGCTTTTCGGCAGAAAACCTGGATTTGTGGTGACGCCTAAACAGCGGCAGTCAGGAAATTACCTTTCTTTGGTGAAGACGCAGATCCTTATGGTGGTTCTGTCCGTAGCGGCTAGGGTGTATTGCCTTATCACCCGGACAACCTTCAAGGACTGCGATATCCTGGGCATCTCCATCAATATGTTCTGGTCGATCTACAATGTCTTCAGCCTGATGATAATCCTTCGGGCGGCGGTGTATACTCCTCCCGAAGACTGGGAAAGCCGTCCGCCCGAGGACATAGCCCCCTGTAACGGGAAAGGAGAAGGAGTATAATTATGCAGTACACCTTACAGGAAGAAAGCCTTTCGGCGGAACGAAGTCTGATACACCTTGCAGGACGCCTCACCGCCGCCAACGCCGGAGCGGTAAAAAAAGAGCTCTTAGATATCGTCGCTCAAGGGAAGAAGGAACTCATTTTCGATCTTTCCGGCGTCTCTTTCATGGACAGCTCGGGGCTCTCCGTTTTTGTATCCCTCCTCAGAGCTACCGGCGAAAGGAAGGGCTGGATAAAACTGGCAGCGCTGAAAGAGCTGCCCGCGGAAGTTTTTCGTCTTACCCTCCTGGACCGTATCATTGATCTGTATACCGATGTGGAATCAGCCCTGAGAACGGCCGATTCTAACACCAGGACCTTTTAGGTTTATTTATCTCTATTGTTATTTATTGTCTGACGTCATAAACAGGCTGAAACGATAGACTATTTTAAGAAAGGATCATTCACTAGCATACGGCAGAATTTTCTGAATAACATCAAACAAAGTCCGAGCAGTAAATGGTTTCTGCAGGCAGAAGCATGCTCCTAATAGTTTAGCACTTTTGAAAAAGTTTTCCCCTATCGGATCACCGGACATAATAACAACAGGAGTACTGATACCAGTTTTCCTTATTTTTCGCAGAAACTCAATACCACCCATGTCCTCCATAACAATATCAGATATGATCAACTGGAATTGGACTTCTTCCAACATTTTCAACCCCTGGCTTCCGTCAACGGCAATTGTTACATCAAAACCTGCCGCATCCAGAGCATCCCTCATAGCATCGAGAATACGTACATCATCATCGATTATCAGTATACTCGATTTCTCATCCATTTTTTGTTCCCGTTAACAGAAGTCTGTCGATGCTAATTAACCCTTTCTCTTTATTCAATGTAAATACGACCTTCGATATTTCTCTTCCTACCACGTAGGAGATGTGACAGATTTCGATATACACACCGGGATATACCGTTCCGGTTACTTCGACCCGTGCATTGTCATTCCTGTCCAGCTTGTTAAGAAGACCGAAAGCTGTCTCGTTAAGTTTATGAATGGATCCTTTTATTTTATCCTGTAACTGTACCAATGCAGGATCTTCCGTTTTACTTTTGTATAATTCCTCGTTCACCTGCTTTAATTTCGATGCCAGTTTGATATTGTTATCCTGGATCCATTTCAGCTTATTTGCAACGGTATAATCTATACCACAGTATATGCTGGTCTGAGGCCCCATCTTGGTTCCTATCTGGGTCGCCTTTACCCCGTTCTGCGCGTATATTGTTCCGCCTACAATAACACCTTTCTTTCCCAACTCGATCTTGTCACAGGTATAGACCGCCGAATTAATGATACCCGCATCCAGGAATATCGATTTTTTTGCCTCGATATAGCAGTTTTCAATGAATTTAGCCTTAAGCATTCCTTCTATTTTGATAGATCCCTTTTTCCTTCCGATAATACCCTGCTTTACGATCAGATTTTTATCACAGACAACTTCGGAAGCGTCAATTGTCTGGGAAGCATAAATCGATCCTCCAGCTCGTATCCTAAAGCCATCCTTGATCTGTCCCTTTAAAACAACATCACCGGGAAAATCAACATTCCCGGTACTGTAATCCACGTCACCTTCAATATTTAAGACCTCGTTTATCCAGAATTCATTGTTTCGTGATTCGAATCTGCCGTCACATGTGGCGATAATGATACCATTGGTCATTTTCGTGTTCTTCCCGGCTTCGATTTCTCTTTTTTTCTCAACCGCGTATGGAATATCTTTTCCTAATATAGTCGTACCGAAGGACCCTTCCTGCTGGGGCGCCAATCGTGCAAGTATGTCCCCTTCATGAACAAGAACAAAGGGGCTTATATCCCGAAAATCGACCCGCTCCTTATTTTCTCTTGAAATACCGGAATTTGTCTCTAAAAGATGCTCTTCGATGATGTAATGGGCCGGAACTTCTTTAATAGGTCGCTTCCCTCTTGCAACGGTTACACCCTTTACCGGAATCAATTCCGTATTGCATTTAAAAACAGCCTCATGCACCGCTTCCCAGTCAAGTCCATGGGTTATCCCGTGTTCCTCAATAATTTTTTCCACTGTCTCAGGAGAAAGCGGTTTCATACCCTCGGAAGGTGGAAAAAAATCGGCCTCAGCCTTCATCTCATCTTCGGAAACCATAAGCTCCATGTATCCGTCGACCTTGAAATCAATCCCTTCAATATCTTCTTCGCTGAATCTTCGACGGACTTCCAGGGCAACCTGGCTGTCTATGATATCGCCTTCTGAAAACAGAATATTGTCCATTTTCTCAAGTTTTTCGATTTCCTTTTTCGTTTCCTCCAATAAATCTTCAATAAAAAAGTCTCTTGATTTCTTCATATGGCATCACTCTAAAAGAAACTGTAGAATCTTCCCTATTTCAAAGGGCTTCTTTACAAGTCCCTTTGCTCCGGCGTCCAGGGATTGTTTTGCCAGGGAATCCCCCGGAAAAGCGGTAATGACAAGTATTCTAGCGTTGGGTTTCTCCTTCAGAATCGCTTTTATCACTTCCACACCGTTCTTTTCCGGCATTCGCATATCTATAAGGATGAGATCAAAATCATCCTTCAGCGCAGCCTGCTCACCTTCAAGTGAATTTGAGAATGTGGTTACCGAATGCCCCATATCTTCCAGGATTGTTTCGAGAGCTTCGAGAATAGGTACCTCGTCGTCTATAGCCAGAATTTTCTTTCCCATATTCCTCCGCCTTGTATTAATATTTCAGATTTCCGCCGTTACTTTCTCTTCTGTTATTATCGGGAAATACAACGTTACACTTGTCCCTTTCCCGAATTCACTCCATACTTTAATAGCCCCTCTATGCTGCTGGATTATCCCGTACACCCGGTTCATTCCTATTCCGGCACTTTTTCCAAACTCCTGGGTGGTAAAATAGGGTTCGAACAATCTGTGTTCGGTTTCCCCGTCCATTCCTTTACCTGTATCCGCGATCTCGATGCAGCCGCACATGCAGCCGGGCTTATCGATGAATGAATACGTCAATTCACTTTTTACGACTTTTTTATCAATTCTGATATATATATCCCCTTTTCTTTCGGTAGCAGCGACCGCGTTTCTGATAAGTTCCGAAAGGGCACTCTGAATGAGATCCAGATCCAGCGAAACAATAATCATATCCATATGTGTTGCCAGACGTATATTATTCCTTACAGATACGGTCTTAACGATATCCGGTAAAACCGACTCTACAAACAGGTTCAACTCCACCGGCTCCAGTTCATAATTTTCCGAACCAATGGATGAAAGCAGGCCGTACGTAATATTGGATGCCCGTTCTACAGCAGAAAGTATCCTGGAGACAGATAATTGCAGGGTATTGTCCCCAGGAAGTTTCAGTTGAAGGACCTGGGCATGCCCGGATATTCCGGCCAGGATGTTATTGATATCATGGGCGATTCCGGCGGCCAGGGTATTGATCATCTTCATCTGCCGGTTCCGCTCATTAAGAATGGCCATCCGTTCATGGTCCTCTTCAAGGCGCTTTATAGCGGTAAGATCAATGATGCTTCCCTCCACCCTTAGCGACCCGTCCAGTTCCTGGGTGATATATCCTGTAATCATAACTACAATTGACTCGCTGCTGTATTTCCTCATCTTATATTTTTCATTCTTGATGAAGGTATCCTCTTTAAGCCGTTTAATCATTTTTAAATATTCATCAGAATCAACGAAAAAATCCGGCAATTTAAGAATTTCCAACTGGGCTTCGCCGGGGATGCGAAAAAGATCCCGGAACGCTTGGTTGGCCATTATTATTTCACCGGTGAACTTCATATGAAAGATCGGAATCTGACTTTCAGAAAACAACCTTTTATACCGATTCTTGCTTATCGTCAGTTCCCTCTGAGAAGATAAAAGTTCCGTGATATCGGTAAAACTCGCAACAAGCAATTCCCTTTTGCCGATAACAGCCTTTCGGATGGTTTTCTGAATGGATATTTCCCTGCCTTTTTGTGTCAGCAGGCTCTGTTGCGCTTTATCAACACTTTGTCCCAGATCCGTAACAGGGCAGGAACCCCGCAGGGTATTGCAGATATAACCGTAACACTCTTTTCCTATCAGCGAATCTTTATCGCTCCCCGTTATATCCAGAGCTTCTGAATTGATATCCAGTATTATGTGGGTACGGGGATCTACGATCATGATCCCTACGGGAATGTTGTTTATGAGACCATACCATTCATTCTTCTGTTTCGATACCTCCGTGGATACAAGTCTCAACTCTTCTTTCATTGTAAAATAACTGCCAAGAACAGCGCCGGTACTCAAAAGAAACAGGGCAAGTCCGGGCAGGAAAAACATTATGTCCTCGATATGCAGCCATCGGAGGATGCCAAAAATAACCAGAATCGACAGAAAAGCCACCGCTGCCCCCCCCCGAAGACCCTGGAACCGGGCGGCAAAAAAAATTGGTATAAGAAATATGGTAGAAGCCGAGACGACAGCCCTTTCAATATCGAAAAGGATAAGAACAGAAGAACCTGCGATGAAAGCGGCTGCGATTATCAAGATCTTCGTAACTGACCCGGGATTATCTGTCAGCATGTAATTTCGCTCCAGTTTCGCCCCTTTCATCAAAGATATCCGGCACCTCCGAGAACCGTTCCTTTGTCCGCAAGATTTCATCCTTGACCGATAAAAAAGCATCGACTAATGCCGGATCAAAATGAAAACCCCTTCCTTCCAGTATAATACGAAAGGCTCTATCCGTGGGAAAAGCATCCTTGTACGGCCGTTTCGTCGTAAGGGCGTCAAAGACATCAGCTACGGCCGTAATCCTGCCCTCCACGGGTATCTCTTCGCCCTTTAATCCTCTCGGATAGCCCGTGCCATCCCATTTTTCGTGATGGGTCAGGGCTATCGTTCGTGCCTTAACGAGGAATTCATCCGACGATCCCTCCAGGATTTTTGCTCCGATGATTGTATGCTCCTGCATTAACAGCCATTCTCTCGGCAGAAGCTTACCGGTTTTCCTTAGAATACTGTCGGGGATTCCTATTTTCCCGATATCGTGCATGGGCGTGGTATACAACAGCATTTCCCTATCCGCTTCCGGGATTCCCGTTTTTTCAGCCAAGGTGGCAGAGTAATGACTCATCCTCTGCAAATGGGTGGAGGTATCTTCGTCCCTGTATTCAGCTGCCCGGGAAAGACAATAGATAGTGCTGAGGGAACTGGTTTTAAGTTTCCTGTTCGCCAGAGCCAGTTCCTCCAGGGTGTTCCGCAACTCCCTGGTCCGTTCACCAACGGTGTCTTCTAATTTTTTTTGGTAGTTCAACATGTAGTCGTGATAGGCCTTAACCTTAACCAACGAGCGGACCCGTGCTTTCAGCTCTGCCAGATGGGGCGGCTTATTAAGGAAATCATCCGCCCCCATTTGCAGCGCCGCAATCCGTGATTCCGAGTCGTCCATGCCGCTTACAATGACCACCGGGATATTCCGAAGGGAGGGATCACTCTTGATACGGCGGGTAGTTTCCAGGCCGTCCATTACCTCCATGTTGATATCGAGAAGCACCACATCCACTTCATCACATGCGAGTATATCAAGAGCCTGTGCACCGCTTTCCGCCTGCAGGGTTCTATAGCCCTCCAAGTTGAGCATTTCAGTGATTGTTTCTCGAATTCGGGGGTCATCGTCCGTAACCAGGATGGTCTCCGGCCTGCTCACTCTATTACCCCTTCGATACTGGTTGTCTCATCACGGCTTAACAGCTTTCGTACGGCACATAGCAGACGGCTGATAGTTGGGGGTTTATTCAAGACTATATCGATGTTTGGAGGCAACTCGTCTTCTTCGTTTATATATTCACCCCAGCCGGAAAGCAGTATAATCGGCACCCCAGGCGATATTTCCTTTATCAAACGCGCGACTTCCTCACCGTCCATATGCGGCATACCCATGTCGGTTATTACCACCTGGAAAGGATCCTCCCTGTTCCAGGCAGCCTTGAAAGCATTAACCGCCTTTTTCCCTTCCCGGAAAGCTTCTACTGAATGACCATGCTTGCTGAGCATCTCCTGAAGGACCGCACACAATTCCGGTTTGTCATCCACGTAAAGAATTTTGAGGGGCGGCAGCTCAATGGGTTCATTACTTTTACAGGGCTTTTCCTCGATAGTCTTAATAAATTTAGGAAAGAGAAGTCGAACAGCCGTACCCTCTTCAGGAAGGCTGTAGATCTGTACCTCTCCTTTGTGCCGCTGCATCGTTCCGGTTACCATGGCCAGTCCCAGACCGCTGCCGTTTTCGCCCTTGGTGGTATAGAAGGGTTCCAGACAGCGGCGGCGCTGTTCTTCGTTCATGCCTTTCCCTTCATCGGTCACCTCAATTGCCAGGTACTCATTTCCGGCTTCATTCTTATAGGGGTGTGCGCCAAGGGTTATTGTTCCACCCCGGGGCATGGCGTCCACGGCGTTGAAAATGAGGTTGATAATAGCTTCCCTTATTTCACTGGGATTGGCCGATACCTTTTCGAGTCTGGGAGCAATTTCGGTTTTAAGTTCTATATCGATACCCTTCCTGTTTGGGATGTCCTTCCACCGGGGCCGGGCCATGTTTACCGCCGTCTCGATAATCTGTTCCGCATCCACTTCTTCAAATTCCTCTTTCTCCTCCCGCTTGTAGAAAGACCTTAAACGCCGGACAGTCTCTTCTATGTCACCAACTGCGCTTTGAATAGTTTTCAGGTAGCGGCAGGTCGGTTCCATTTTACCGAATTCATTATTCAGCAAAGCTTCTGTATAGAGGGTAATGGGAACCAGGGTGTTGTTGATATCGTGGGCAATACCGCTGGCCATCTGTCCCATGGCCTTTATACGCTCCTGATCCATCATAATCTGCTGAGTCTTCTTCAGCTGGGTGTAGGATTCGTGTAAATCATCGTAGAGTTTCCTGTTTCGTATTGCCACGGACAGGTATTCTATCATACCCTTTATAAACCGGCATTCCATTTCCGAGTGCCTGTGTTCCCTGTCGAAAAGCATAAAAAAAATGCCCACCTGTTTCCTATTATACTCGATAACTGCCAAGGACAGTGTCTTCAGTTTCTTTTTCTGCATGCTGTGAACCAGTTCAATAACATCGTCAGTCAAGGATGTAGTGTCGATTGTATCGATGTTCAGTATCTGTGGAGTACTTGAAGCCTCGAAAGGGGAAAGGATTTTCTCAAAGGGGCAACTTGTCCCCGGTTCCAACCCCAATCCCCGGGCCAGGGTTTGACCGGAAGAACTGAGCGCCGCCAGTAAACAAGGCGCCCCGTTTTCAGGGCAAAGACCGATTCCCGCCAGTACAAAGTCAAAACTCTCCTCCAGGTGCCCCAGGGCCACATGAAAGATACTGTCCAGGCTGTTATTCCGTGCGATTTCTCCTGAAACGGAATTGAGGGCCTGTAGCCATCGGGCCTGATCCAGGAGCCGCTCACGAGCCTGCTTGAGATTACCGATGTTCTCCTTCAGTTGCTCCTCCAGGAGTTTGTGCTCCGTAATATCCAGGACCGTACCGAATATCAAAAAGGGTTTTCCTTCATCGTGCCTTATTATGCCGAGGGTTCGAACATATTTTATTTCCCCATCCCTACAGATAACCCGGTATTCAATAGGAGGAAGAATATCCTTACCGGATTTCATACCGTCGTCGAACCACTTGTTTATCTTTTCCATGTCCTCCGGATGATGGACAGTTTTATGCAGTTCATCGGGATCGAAGATTCGATCCTTGTCGTACTTTAAGAGCTCCAGCAGGGCTTCGGAAAAGTTGAGGGCGTTGGTTTCCACATCCAGGGTAAAGTCGCCCATTCCGGCGATCCTTTGGGCTTCTATCAGCCTGTCTCGGCTTTCGCGAAGTGCCTTTTCAGCCTCTTTCCGGGCTTTCATTTCCTGCTCCGCTTCCTGCATCTTTTTTTCCAGCTTCAACACCAGCCGTTTACTGTAAAGCCTGGTAATCTCATCTTTGTCCTCCAGTTCAGGCACCGCCGGAGGGCCCTTTCTACCGGCGGTTTCAGCGGAAACTTCGTTCACAGCTTTCATAAACACGTCCGGTTCACAGGGTTTTATGATAAATCGGTCGGCGCCCATCTTCAGGGCTAATTCCTCGTCCTGTGGCCCTGTATAGGTAGCGGTGTAGACAATGAAAGGGATGGCATGAAAGATTTTACTGGTCCTAACTTCCCGGCATAACTGGAAACCGTCCATTATAGGCATAAGGATATCGCTGATGATCATCTCTATTCCACCGGCTTCAAGTATTTTCAGAGCTTCGACACCGTTTCCCGCCGAGAATACTTCGTAACCGTTTCCTTGGAGAAGGCTCTGTAATAGGTACAAGTTCTCTTCATGGTCATCAACAATGAGAATTTTCACTGTTAGACCTCCTTACCCTTATCCGCTTTCCTTCCCCGATAATCCTTGTTCCGTAAATACAAATTCAATTGCCGATTTTATATCCTTTAATGAAACAGGTTTAACCAGATATGCCGCCGGTCGCAGTTCCCGGGCCCTTAGCCTGACGTCGCAGTCCGAGTATCCAGTCATAAAAATAATTGGAATACAGCATGAGAGAGAGATTTTTTCAGCCGCTTGTATTCCATCCATATCACCGGCAAGATGTATATCCATAAGTATCAGATCGAACTTTTCAGTCTGTACTGCTTTAACCGCCGACTCTCCCGTAGCGATGGGTGTATGTACTTCATACCCCGCTGCTTCCAGGTTACTTTTAAACATCAACGCCGTAATAGCTTCATCTTCCACCAACAGGATATGCATCTTTTGACGACTCATTAAATTCTTTTCCTGTACAGGTTGTTCTGAAACCGTATAGTACATGAAAGCCCCTTCTCTTCTTTAAAAACAATATCACCCTGCAATTGCAGTTTAACGATGGCTATAACCGTCGGTAAACCGATGGTCGTACTGTTTCGGTAATCGAAGCCGGCGGGTAGACCAACACCGTTATCGGAAACACTTATAGATACGATACCGTCTTCCGCGGTTCGATGCAGTCCAATTTGTATTTCTCCCACTCGATCATCCGGAAAAGCGTGTTCCAGGGCGTTGGAAATAAGCTCGTTCAGTACCAGGCCACAGGGTACCACGATATCGATGAGGGCCGGAACAGGTTCCAGATCGAAGGATAGTTTGACCTTACCGGGTTTAAGATTGTGGGACTGTTCCAGCAACTGAGATAAATCGAAAATATACTCATCCATGTTGATACTGGATAAATTCTGCGATTGGTACAGTTTATCGTGAACCATGGCCATAGCCTGTATACGGTTTACGGTATTCTTAACCATGGCTTGAACATATTCTTCTTTGTACGTTCCGGCATACAAGGTCAATATGGAAATGATCACCTGCATATTGTTCCGCGTACGATGATACAATTCCAGGATGAGCTGCGTTTTTTCATCCAGGGACATCTGCAACGCCTTTTCCGCCTCCTGGCGCTTTCTTAGTTCCTGTTCCGCCTCTAGAACTTTATTCTCAAGTTTCTTAACAAGCCGTTCGCTGTACATCCGTGAAATCTCAGCTTCACAGGGCTGTTTCTCCTTAGGTGAACATTCCCCCCTTCGAGCAGCCGCTATTGCCTCATGTACGATCTGCATAAAGACATCAGGCTCACAGGGCTTAACAATAAAGCGGTCCGCTCCCATATTCAGAGCCAGGCATTCATCCTGGGAATCCGTGTAAGTGGCGGTATACACAATAAAGGGAATATTACGCAAGGTTTCACTGGTTTTAACGTTCCGGCATAACTGGAAACCGTCCATTATAGGCATAAGGATATCGCTGATGATCATCTCGATTCCACCGGCTTCAAGAATTTTCAGAGCTTCGACGCCGTTTTCCGCCGAGAATACTTCGTGACCGTTTCCTTGGAGAAGGCTCTGTAATAGGTACAAGTTCTCTTCATGGTCATCGACAATGAGAATTTTCATGCATATCCTTCCTGATTAGATCTGTTATGCGTTGACAAATACCGGATTATCTCTTCCACAAAGGTGTCGGGATTGATCGGCTTCTCGATGTAGCCCGTTGCGCCGGCGGCGAGGATTCGTTCCCGGTCTCCCACCATGGCGTATGAAGTAACCGCAATAATCGGGACCCCGGATAGTTCCGGGTGTTCTTTCAGTTCCCTTGCCACGGCGTACCCGTCCATTTCGGGCAGTTGTATATCCAGGAGGATGGCCCCGGGTTTGAAGCGCAGGGCTTTCTCAATTCCTTCCCTGCCGTTATCCGCCTCGATAACGGAGAATCCCTTCTTTTCCAATAGAAAATGCATCAGGTACATGTTCTGCTCGTTGTCTTCGATAATCAACAAAGAATCACTCAAGATACTTCTCCCGATTGCCTGGGGACACGAACGGTAAAAACACTACCCCGACCCAACTGGCTTTCCACGCCGATGGTTCCCCCCATCATCTCAATCAGCTTTTTACAGATCGACAGCCCCAAACCGGTTCCCTCCTGTTTGCGGGCCAGTCCTGAATCCAACTGGTGAAATGGTTGAAAGAGTTTGGGAATATCTTCCGGACGGATTCCGATTCCGGTGTCCGAAACCAATAGAATGTAATGATCGTCCTCTGTTCGGCAGGAAATTTCCACATGTCCCTCTTCGGTGAATTTAACAGCGTTATTCAGCAGATTGAGGATAACCTGTTCAATTCGGCGCTGGTCTGAAGTTATGTCAGTCACTTCCTCGGAAACCGTCATCCTCATTTTGATGCGCTTCTTCTCCGCCAGAGGAGAAACAAGTTGAATCATTTTTTCTATGGAATGGCGAAGTTCGAAGGAACTCGGAGAAAGGGTCAACTGACCGGCTTCTATTTTAGAAATATCCAGGACATCATTTATAAGTGCCAGGAGGTGGCGGGAACTGTTCTGCACCATGCCGAGCTGCTTTCGCTGTTCTTCATTCAGGGGTCCGGCCAGTTCCTGAAGCAGGATCCCGGTAAAACCTATAATTGAATTGAGGGGAGTGCGTAGCTCATGGCTCATGGCTGCCAGAAAGGCCGATTTAAGACTATCGGCGGATTCGGCCTGCTACTTGGCAACGGCCAGTTCCTTCGTACGTTCGGCAACGCGTTTTTCGAGGTTCTCAGCGTGATGCTGCAGATCTACATTAAGCTTGTGAATCTTCTCTTCAGCATCTTTAAGCTCCGTTATATCGGCACCCACACTCAGGATCTCTTTTACCTCTCCTCTGTCGTCCAGGATAAACCTGTTCCTCCAGGCTATCCATACCCGTTTACCGTCCCTGCGGATGTTTTCATTTATATTATGTTCGTAACCGTGTGGGTCTCCCGGGATCTCCTCTATCATCCGCCTAAGATCGTCACCCATACTGCTATTTCCCGGAACAATAGTTCCTATTAACGATTTACCCAGGATCTCATCATCCGTAAAACCGAAAAACTGAAGACCGAATTCATTGAGGAAGATTATTCGCCCGTCACTCTTCCAGCGCAGAACGATACTGTGGGCGAGCATCACCAGTTCGCGGTACTTCTTCTCGCTTGTCCTCAGGGCTTCCTCGATCTTCG
The DNA here is from genome assembly GCA_016932135.1 of Spirochaetales bacterium. Classification (GTDB taxonomy): domain Bacteria; phylum Spirochaetota; class Spirochaetia; order JAFGDJ01; family JAFGDJ01; genus JAFGDJ01. Next base: position 45,052 of record JAFGDJ010000214.1, read on the forward strand.
CTTGTTCGTTTATATACTTTTTCAGCTCCCGGGTACGATTGTCCACCTGATGCTTCAGAAGCACACTGCCGGCAAGACTGGCAAGAAAAACGGCACCGATAATAATCGCTATAATGATCAGCCAATGCGGCAGGACAAAAGCAACTTTTTCTGATGTCCATCGTTCCAGAGACTTGTAATATTCGGAGTTTATATCCTTTTTCAGTCGTATCAGATGGGAATCGATGGTCTTCAGTAACACCTCATTTTTGCCCTCCGAAGCGGCAAAAAACAACATCGAGGGATAAAAAACCACAGAGGTGTCTTCAAGATTGTATTCTTCAGCGTGCATCACCCCGTAGAAGCGGTTGGTTATTGCGGCTTCCGCATTACCCTCTTCCACCAGAGCGAAGACCTCTGCGTAATTCTCCAGGGATATAAGAGTGACCTTTAAACCGAAAGAATCGACCAGCTCCTTAAAAGCTTCCTCCTGTACAGACTGTTCCAAGACCGTAATCCGCTTACCGGACAGATCAAGAATAGACCGGATTCCACTGCCTTTCCGGGCGTAGATCCGAAACCATGAGGATAAAACAAACTCTTTGTGAAAGTCGAAAACATCATCCCTGGCAGCCGTATAAGCCACGTCAGGCATAAGATCGATTTCACCACTTTCCAGCCGGTCCAGGCCTTCACCCCAGGTGCCGCGTACATACTGCAATTCCCAGCCTTCAGCCCGAGCAATATATTCGATGATATCGATAAAAATACCCGCCGGTTTACCCGACGGATCGGTAAAAACCTTGGGCGAGTTTTCGTACACACCGACCCGAACTATCAGGTCTTCCGCAGCGAGAGGATGTAAAAACATGGATCCCAGCAATATCAACGGGATAAGCAGCCACTGTAAATAACGTGGATTCAAGAATACATGATTGTAGGTTATGGAGAATTCAGATTTCATGTTAGAATTCAATAGAATAGCCATAGGCTAATCTTGTCTTCTTTAAACATATTCATATATATAAGCTTATTACATCTGTGGAGTGAATTCAAAACAAGTATTAAAAAGAAAATTCAGATACTGTTACAGGAAAAATGTTGGTAGCGCTTAGATTCTTTCGCACATTTGATTCTGGTCCTCTCCGAAGGTGATTATACATAAACCTCCTTCTATAAGAAATTATATTCCTTCAGCAGGCCCATATTCAAACACCACATAGTACCCCACTTGGTTCCCGCTATTTATCTCAGCCTGGCAGCGACAAGCATCAGCGCTGAATTCCCATCAGGGAAGTTGCCGACAACTCACATACGACGCCTGATCTCTCGTATAATTCTTTCAAGCGGATTATTTGTTCGTATTCGGATCCAGTGACGTTCAGGGAACAATCTATGTTCAAGGGTTCCATGGATTGATCCAGAGACTTTTTCTGAGGCTTTATGCAGCTTCATATCTTCGAGCTTTTTCGAGACCACCTCTGATTTTTTCAAAGCTTCTTCCCGGTTCTCCTGGGCATGGATCACCTTCAGCATGGCGGCAACTTCACGGATTTTACCTTTCGGAACAATTGAAAAGACGTTCCGATGGAAATGGACAACACAACGCTGCCGGCGGGCGTCAGGAAAATAGTCCCCGAGGAATTCAACAAGACCGAGGCATTTGTCGGAGACGAATAGTATGACATCCTTCAAGCCTCGTGACTTCAGGTGCTTCAGGAAGTTGCCCCAGCCTTCTTTGTCTTCCTTGGCACCTTCTTGCAACTCCAATAAGTTCCCTTAAACCGTCCTCAGAGACGCCTAGGGCTACCAGAACGGAGACATTCTTCACTTCTCCTCCCAAGGAGCGTTTCAGGACGATACCGTCAAGGTACATCTCAATAAGTGCTTCGCAGGCGGGTGTTTCCCGACGTTTGTATCGTTCGATGATGGCCGTCTCGAACGGAAGGTTTCGCAGCTTCGGTACCCTGAACTGTAGCCGCCCTGTGGTGACATCAAAATTCCTTGTGTAGTGACCGGCACAGGTATCCTTCGTCCTTCTGTTCGTTCATACTTGCCTGCGTTGCAGAGTCGATCCGCTTCCGCATCAAGCATCGCGTTCAGGGTTTCTTCAACCGTCCCTCGTACACCTTCTTTTAGCAGGGATTGGACTATATGCTTATCAATGTGTTTAATTTTTTTCGGTGATTCGTTCGCCATGAAGGTCCTCCTAGGTTAAAGTTTTTTTGTGGTGAAATCACTTTAAATCTTCTAAGGGGACCTTTTTCAATTCTTAAAGGTGCAAAAAAATTTTTTTATGTTATCGAAAAAGCCGACTCCCCCTCTCGGACCAGGTCACGGATTATCCTGTATATGCGGGTCTCGTTTCAGATTCAGCGATAACCTTCGATGTCGGTTTCGTGATGAACGGTTACTGCTCCGACTGGGGACGCAGCGTATACTGGGGAACACCTCCGAAAGACGCGAAAAAAGCGCATACCGCCCACGGCAGATCGGTACGGAAGTACATGAAAATCCCTGGCTCCGGCACGATGTCGATGACCCCCTCCGGACCCGAATAGTCATGTGCATTGAACCAAAACTGTGGCTTCCGGGGGAATATTATTTCAGGCTGGAAGAGATGGTGCATATCACCGAAACGAGTGCGGAATTCCTCACCAATTTTGTCCGGGAGATGTTTGCCCTCTGATGCCGGTTTTTCAATCCTGTCACATTCGCATAAAAAAAGCCTTGAGGCTTTCCACCCCAAGGCTGTTCATCAAACCCGGCAAAGGGTTCTCTAGGTGTGTTCTGATACAGTATTCACCTTACACAGCACTCCGAAAGACTCTGTTTCTCCTAAGCGGCTGAACCGCCTGTCTCTTCTTTCTTGA
>JAFGDJ010000215.1 GCA_016932135.1 Spirochaetales bacterium
CAGCTGTGGGAAACCACCATGGACCCGGAGCAGCGGAGTATCATGCAGGTCCGCCTCGAAGACGTGGTAGAGGCGGACGATATGTTTTCCACTCTCATGGGAGAAAACGTGGAACCCCGCCGGCGCTTTATCGAAGAAAACGCTCTGCAGGTTACGAACCTCGATGTTTGAGGAGAAATTGAATGCTTGATCAGGAATCCCGGGTTATACCGGTAGCCATAGAAGATGAAATTCGCGAATCCTACCTGAATTACGCCATGTCGGTTATAGTCAGCCGGGCGTTACCCGACGTCCGGGACGGCCTGAAGCCGGTGCACCGGCGGATTCTCTACTCCATGCATGAGATGGGCTTGCGGCATGACAAGCCGAACAAGAAGTGCGGAAGAATCGTCGGGGATGTGCTGGGAAAGTATCACCCCCACGGTGACCAGTCCATCTATGACGCCCTGGTCCGGCTGGCTCAGGATTTTTCTATGCGCTATCCCGTGGTGAACGGCCAGGGAAACTTCGGCTCCACCGACGGTGACCCGCCGGCGGCCATGCGTTACACCGAAGCGAAAATGCACCGGATCGCCGAGGAGATGCTTCGGGATATCCAGAAAGAAACCGTGGATTTCGGTCCGAATTATGATGATTCCCTGCAGGAACCCCTGGTGCTGCCTGCCGCTTTTCCCTATCTCATGGCCAACGGGACCAGCGGCATCGCCGTGGGCATGGCCACCAACATGGCTCCCCACAATCTGCGGGAAATCTGCGCGGCCATTGCGGCCTATATCGAAAACCCCGCCGTCACGGTAAAGGACCTGATGCAGCACGTGAAGGGTCCCGACTTCCCCACCGGCGGAACAATCTTCGGGATGAAGGGGATTACCCAGGCCTTCGAAACCGGTAAGGGAAGCGTTACCGTTCGGGCAAAATTCGTCCTGGAAACCACAAAGAGCGGCAAGGATATGATTATCGTCACCGAGCTGCCCTACGGAGTGAACAAGGCAAATCTCATTATCCGGATAGCCGACCTGGTGAAAGAGAGAAAAATCGACGGCATCGCCGATCTGCGAGACGAGTCGGACCGGGACGGTACCCGGGTGGTCATCGAGCTGAAACGGGGAGCCGTTCCCAAGCTGACCTTAAACCGGCTGTTCACTCACACCGCCTTGCAGCAGAATTTCAATGTAAACAACCTGGCCCTGGTGAAGGGCCGGCCGAAGCTCCTGAACCTCAAGGATATGATTCATTACTTCGTGGAGCATCGGAAAGAGGTGGTAACCCGGAGAACCAGGTACGATCTCACCAAGGCGGAAGAACGGGCCCATATCCTTGAAGGTTTGAAGATAGCCCTGGAGAATATCGACGAGGTTATCGCCCTTATTAAGAAATCCAAAGACACCGAAACAGCCCGGGAAGCTCTGATGAAGCGCTTTTCCCTGTCGGAGAAACAGGCCCAGGCCATCCTCGATATGCGCCTGCAGAGGCTCACCAGTTTAGAAACGGAAAAGATCCTCAATGAATTGAAGGAAGTCCTGGCCCTGATCGAGTACCTGAAGGACCTTTTATCCAGCGAGGCGAAAATTCTCGGAGTGGTAAAAGACGAAACCCTGGAGATTTCGGAACGCTACGGCGACGAACGCAGAACGGACATCCTCCGGTCGGAGATAGAGAAATTCGATATCGAGGACCTTATCAAGAAAGAGGATATGGTTGTACTGATCAGCAACCGGGGTTTTATCAAGCGGATCCCCGTATCGGCCTACAGGAGCCAGGGTCGGGGAGGCAAGGGATCTTCATCGGCAAATCTCAAAAATGAGGATTTTCTCGAACATCTCTTCATAGCCTCCACCCACGACTACATCCTCTTTGTCACCAGCATGGGAAAGGCCTACTGGATGAAGGTTCACGAGATCCCCGAGGGTTCCCGGTCTTCCCGGGGCAGCATGGTAAAATCCCTGCTGCAGATTTCCCCGGATGAGGATGTGACCGCCATTGTGTCTCTGGAGGATTTTTCTTCAGACCAGTACCTTTTCATGGCCACGGGCCGGGGGGTGGTAAAGAAGGTTCCCACCGAGGATTTTCGAAACGCCCGGACCAGGGGTATTGTGGCGATAAAGTTAGATTCCGACGACCGTTTGATCAGTGCCAATCTCACCGGCGGGAAAGACGAGATTCTCCTGGTATCCCGGAACGGCTACGCCCTTCGATTCGGCGAAGAAGCCGTAAGGGCCATGGGGCGGGCGACCCGGGGGGTTCAGGGGATGAAACTTTCCGGGGACGACGAACTTACCGGTGCCATCGTATCCGCGGGTTTGGAAGATATGCTTCTGGTTTCCCAGTATGGGTACGGAAAACGTACGTCCTTTGATTCCTTTACCCCTCACGGAAGGGCAACCCGGGGGCAGATCTGTTACAAGGTCTCGGATAAAACCGGGGAACTCATCAGCGCTCACGCCGTGTCCGAAGACGACGATTTGGTTTGTATCACCTCCCAGGGTAACACCTTGAAGCTCCATATCAAAGATATTCCGAGGATGGGGAAAAGCGCCATGGGTGTCTGTATCGTCCATATTGAACGACCCGATTTTCTTGTCGGAGTCGCCCGGGTCGTAAAAGAAAAAGACGAAGAGTGAAAGCCGGCACGGAGCATCGACTGTACCTTCGGGATGCCCGAAGTCTGGAGAACCTTTCAACAGGTGAGGTGGATCTGGTGGTAACCTCACCCCCTTACCCTATGATACAAATGTGGGATTCCGCCTTTACCTCCATGAACCCGGATATCGGTAACGCCTTGAACGGGGGCAATGGAAATGAAGCCTTTGAAAAGATGCACCTGGAGCTGGATACGGTATGGGGGAACCTTTACGCCCGGGTCAGGGAAGGAGGCTTCATCTGTATCAATATCGGAGACGCCACCCGAAGGCTGGGAGACAGTTTCCGCCTTTATCCAAATCATGCAAGAATTACCGGTACGTTTCTGGCTCTTGGGGCCGACCCTTTACCGGTGATTTTGTGGAACAAACCGACCAACGCCCCGAATAAATTCATGGGCTCGGGGATGTTACCCGCCGGAGCCTATGTAACCCTGGAGCATGAATACATCCTTCTTTTTAGAAAGGGAAAGAAGAGGGTTTTCAAGGAAGCAGAAGAGAAAATGCGGCGGCGGCAGAGCGCCTTTTTTTGGGAAGAAAGGAACAACTGGTTTTCCGACCGCTGGACCCTTTCGGGGGTTCGCCAGAAGCTCGACAGAAGGGATGCCCGGGACAGAAGCGGGGCTTTTCCCTTTGAACTGGCCTACCGCCTTATCCTGATGTATTCCCTCCGGGGAGACAAGGTGGTGGACCCCTTTGGTGGAACGGGAACCACCATGTTCGCTGCCATGGTTACCGGAAGAAACAGTATACATATTGAAGTGAATCCAGGTATGGCTGGTATTATTCGAGAAGGAACCCGGGAGATAATATCTGTAAGCCGTGAACTGGTAAAAAAACGACTCATCGATCACCAGCATTTTATTGAGGATTATACCGCTAGAAAAAAATCACCGCTGTATGAACACCCCGTCTACGGCTTTCCCGTCGTTACATCTCAGGAAACCGATCTTCAACTGCAGACCGTGTCAAAGATAGCGGAGGTTGAAGAATTCCTTTTTCGAGTTGAGTATGAAAATGTTTCACGTGAAACATCTAACCGGTTTACGCAAGAGACAGATATCCTTCGGTTTGACTGATGAAAAAAAAGAAGAATTCTAGGAATCGACGGTAAAGCCTGCCTGTTGTATTTTTGTTTCGATAGTTTTCCATTGAGCGTCTTTGGCTTTTTGTTCTTGAAAAGAAGCGTAAACCGTATTTTTCACAATAGCGAAAAGTTCCGCCGGGCTGAAGATCTTGTGTTCCAGGAGATTCATGTATTCACGAAGAAGTTCGACATTGAAAAGAGTCGGATCGTCGGTGTTCAGGGTTACACATATTCCGCGGTCATAAAAGGGCTTAATAGGATGTTCTTCCAGGGATTGCACATATTTTCTGGTAAAAAGGTTGCTGGTGGGACATATTTCCAGGGGAGTACGGGTCTGCATGAGATAGTTCATGAGCCCCTCATCCTGAATGGCGCTGATGCCATGCCCGATTCTTTCCGCACCCAGTTCTTCCAGGGCTTCCCAGATCGATTCAGGTCCGATATCTTCTCCCGCGTGGGCGACAACCCGTAATCCGCTTTTTCGGGCTCTTTGGAATATATCCTTATACAGCCTGGCGGGACCTTGAGCTTCCGCGCCGCCAAGACCGATGCCGATGATGTGTTTTGCCTGATGTTTTAATGTAAGATCCAGGTTCTTTTTTGCGTTTTCCAGGCCGAAACTTCTGGATACGTCGATGATAAAATTGATATCCAGATTCTCTTCAGCCTTCAGACGCTCCGCGCCTTCATCCAGAATTCTAATCATGTTTTCAAATCGAAAACCGTTCATTAAAAACTTAGTGGGAGCAAAGAAGATTTCCGCGTAGGTCACGTTATTTCTGAGAAGATAATCCCGGGCATCCTGAATGAGTAAATCCAGATCGCTGTCTTTTTTAAAAGCGTTTTGGATGATATTGATGAACAGAGAAATAAACTCATCGAGACTTTTTACTCTGAAACGATCTTGGAGGTTTTCTTTGGTAACAATACCGGGAGCGGTGACCTTGTTTTGCTGCATCAACGTCCATATCGTATTGACACTGGCCAGACCTTCAAGATGAAGATGTATTTCAGCTTTCGGAATTTCTAGGAGGAGCTTTTGTATGATTTCGGTTTTTTCTGAACGGGCAGATGTTGTATTTTGTTGATCCGTAATTGTGCCCCTCCTTTAGATGCTCCAGCTAACTAGATTATAACACATTCTAGACAACTCTCAAAACACCTTTGTTTTTCTTCCCTGTATAGAAGGGATTCTACAGAAAAATCGTGTTTTCAGAGGTCCACTTCTATTAACGGCTGTTTTATCTATACAATTTATCGTTTTATCATCCGAATAAAACCTATTCCGTCAATCCGGAAGTGTCAAGGACTAAAAAAGGAGTAAAAAATGAAAGATAAAAGAGCCTGTGAGGAAAAAGCGGTTGTGAGAACAGAAAGAAATTATACCGATTCTACGGAAATAACCCCGGGTACTTTCTGTTTAAGATATCGTTCCACCCCTTGTTTCAGGGTTATCGCTGCCATGGGGCATCCGTTGCAGGCTCCCTTCAGGCGAACTTTTACCGTACCGTCTTCTCCCACGGAAACCAGTTCAATATCTCCACCATCGGCTTGCAGCGACGGACGCACATCCTGAATGGCTCGGGTAACTTCATCTTTCATGTATATCTCTCCTTTCGGAATTGTATTCTTCTGTCCATAAAGTAATGAATATGAGTGAAATAGTCAATGTTTCGGTTGTTCCCGGGGCGGCATAGAACCGAATAGAGGGGGGACGTGAGGGGACATGCCTTTCGGACGAAGTCAAAAGTCCTCATGGCAGTCCCCCCCTTCCCCCCGCTAGAGCCTGGAAAGATGCCGCCCCGGGAACACCTCCACGGCCGGGAGAAGAAGAGGAAGGCGGCATAGAATCGACTAGATGGGGGAAGTGAGGGGACATGCCTTTCGGACGAAGTCAAAAGTCCTCATGGCAGTCCCCCTTCCCCCTGCTAGAGCCTGGAAAGATGCCGCCCCGGGAACACCTTCCACGGCCCGGGAGAAGAAGAGGAAGGCGGCATAGAA
>JAFGDJ010000216.1 GCA_016932135.1 Spirochaetales bacterium
GCCATGGCCAGGGGAACGAGGACGGCAAAGACCACGAAGAAACTTTTTGATCCCTGAAAGAGTTCCTTTTTCAAGAGAACGGCGATATTTCCCGCGTTCATACGAATTTCCTCCTTAATACAAGGATTCCCAGGGCAACGAGCACCACGTTGGCTCCCAGAAGGATCACCAGGTTGCTCCAGACATCGGCCCAGCCGGCGTCGAGCAGCTGTACCCGGAAAACCGTGTCGGCCAGAAAGTAGGATGGGATATAGCGCACCCAGGGGGCTACGGCACCGGGGGTAACGAGCGAAAACCCGGGGATGACGAGGAGGAGCAAAAAGGGCATGCCGGACATGACCACGGAGATGAAGTCTTTCCCCAAGGACGCGGCGATAAAGGATACCGCCGTGGCCATCACGGCGCCGAGGAACAGGGCCGTCAGGATGATCAGAGGGCCCCGGGAGAAACCGCCGATAACGACCATGACGATGGCCGCCTGAATAAAAGCCAGCAGGGTTCCCAGGATCGCTTTCGCGATAAAAACACTGGACACGGTCAGCGGGGTGACCAGCAGGGCTTCGGCAGTCCGGCGTTCCACCTCATCACTGATAAGACCGCCCAGGCCGAAGATTTCCATGAGGAGCACGAAAATGGCGATGAGGGGCTTCATCCGTTCCCGATAGGGAATCTGGATTCCCGCCATGTCCTCCCCGATAAAGGAAGCTTCCCAGGTAACGTTTCTTAAAGTTTGGCCGGACAACTCAAAGGCTATCTCCGAAAGAAGCAGTTCCACCACGTCCACCATTTCTTCCGGCGTGTCCGAGGCGAAGTAGAGCTCAATCTCGGGCTTCTTCTGCTGCATGATGGAGAGCGCCCAACCCTCGGGAAAACTGATCCCGGCCAGCAGTTCGCCGTCGGTGATGGCCTCCGTCATTTCCTCGGGGGTGGAAAAGGATCTGAAGACCAGGCCTTCCTCTTCTTCTCCCAGCATCTCAAGCATCGAGGGGGGAAGAGTTCCCAGGATACCGATTTCAAAGGTTTCATCGATATCCGCCGGAAGGACAAAATATATCACGCAAAAGATAATGACACTGAGGGCTGTGATAACCAGGATGAATTTATTGCTGTAATGGAGCTTCAGGTCTTTTCCGATCAAGGCTCGAAGAGAGTATCCGTTCATGTCCCCAACCCCCTTCCGTTGATCTTGATAAAGATGTCTTCCAGGGTGGCTTCGGCGCTGTGCAGCGTGATAATCTTGTTTTCTGCGAAGAGTTTCTTTGCCAGGTCCGGGGTTTCCGGGGTATCCATGGGTATTTCTATATCTTTAAAAGCCCCGTTTTCCGCCACCCGGGCTTTCAGCATCCGTTGTCCATAGCTCTGCTTGAGGTTGTGAGGGGTGTCCAGGGCTGTAATTTTCCCCTGGTTGATAAAGGCTACCCGGTCACAGAGCTTGTCGGCTTCCATCATGTCATGGGTGGTGAGAAAAATGGTAGCCCCCCGCTGCTGTTCCTCCCGAATGATGCGGCGGATATCGTCGGAAGATACCGGGTCAAGCCCTGAAGTCGGTTCGTCCAGGAAGAGGATCTTCGGTTCATTGATGATGCTACGGGCGACCATAATCCGCTGTTTCATCCCCTTGGAGTACTGTTCGATCTTCATATCTCCCTTGTCCTCGAAGCCTATCCGGCGCAGCAGGGCTTCCACGTCGTAATTTCTGATGCCGAAGAGGCGGGAGAAGAATTTGAGGTTTTCCCGGGCGCTCATCTGTTCGTAAAGATTAGTGTATTCGAAGCAGACCCCGATATACTTTTGAATTTCCTTGGTGTTCTTGACGATTTCTTTCCCCAGAATGTTAATTGTTCCACCCTGGGGCCGCATCTGTCCGGTGAGCATTTTCCAGGTAGTGGTTTTTCCCGCGCCGTTGGGGCCGAGAAATCCTAAGATCTCGCCGGGCAGAAGACTGAAGCTGATGCCGTCCACCGCTTTCAGTTTTCCGTAGGAGTATGAAAGATTGTCCGCTATCAGGTTGTATTCTTTCATGGTTTCCTCCATTGTATTAAAGTAATAATACAATAAAAGTCTAATACATTATAAAATATCTGTCAAGGTGTTTTTTCAAAACCCAGCGTTACTTCCGGTTCACGGTGGAAAACCGGGAATGAAACCTTCGTGTTAAAAGGAATATTATCTTTTGTGTACAAATATTAAATACTCCAAATATAACGAAAAAATCGTGATGCTCAAAGTAATAGTAAATAATTTATTATAATATATGCAAATAAATGTATTTAATCACCAGTATTAACATAAAGCCTCTTGAAAATCCTTAGTGTAATAAATATAATACTCTTACCGTAAGAAAAATATTTTATTGAAGGAGCAATATTATGAAGAAAATTACGACATTACTTTTATTAGCCGTCTTTCTTTTACCCTTGGCTGTCTTTGCCGGCGGGCAGAAAGAAGCTGCGGCTGACGGCAAAATGATTATTCGCGGGGCGGAACAGGTGCCGAACCTGATTTCCCCTACCGTTTGGGATGGCCAGGCTTTTTCCCTGAACAGCTCGATTTACGATTGGCTTATCGAAATGGACGCCGAGACCGGTGAGCTGCTTCCTGCCCTGGCTACCGACTGGAGTACCCCGGACGGGAAGGTGTGGACCTTCAAGCTGCGGGAAGGGGTTACCTTCCACGACGGGTCGGCTTTTACCTCAAAAGATGTGAAGTTTACCCTGGAACTGACTCAGGATCCTTCCGTGGGGCACCTGAAGGCTGAAGACTTTTCGGCCGTTCAAAAGATCGAAACACCGGACGACTACACCGTAGTTATTACTTTAAAGGAATCTCTGCCGACCTTTCACTTCCAGATGACCGACTACCACATGTGCATGCTCTCTTCCGACTATCCTCTGGACAAGCTGGAAGCGGCTCCCATGGGCACCGGCGCCTTTATTCTGAAGGAAATGATTCCCAAGGAATCGGCTCTCTTGGTGAAAAATGAGAACTACTGGCAGGAAGGCCTGCCCAAGGCCGATGAACTGCGGATCTACTTTGTTCCCGATATCGACGCCAGTGTAACCATGCTGGAAAACGGAAACGTGGATTATGTACCCCAGATTTCTCCGGTGACGGCCCAGAGGCTGGAAGCCGCCGAAGGTTTCAAGGTTATCTCCCCCTACACGGAACACCGCTTTATCGCCCTGGCCATGGACCGGGAACCCTTTGACGACAATAATGTCCGGTTGGCTTTTAAATACTGTATGGACCCGGAGATTCTGGCCAAGGCGTGTCAGGGAACCCTGGGGGAAAGCATTTTCTACAGTGAAGGGCCCATTGCCAGCAGCCTGGCGCAGTACAAGAAAATTCCCTTCCGGGGCCGGGATATTGAAAAGGC
>JAFGDJ010000217.1 GCA_016932135.1 Spirochaetales bacterium
CGGGGGCTCCGCCGGCGGGACTACCGGCAACGACTCTCCGCCCGGCACGACCTCTTCCGCCGGCGACTGGGCCTCCGCGTCTGCCGCCGGAAGCTCCTCCGGTTCCAGGTCCGCCGGGACTACCGGGCTCTCCGAGGCGGCAATATCGGCTTTCGCCGGTACCGGCGCTGTTAAGGGCTTCGGGACCGGCGGCTGGGGGGCGGCCTCCGGCTTCACCGTTACCACCGCCGCCCCGGCTGGTACTGCCGGCGGTGTGCCGCCTTCCGAGACAACGGGCGGAGGCGACGCTACCGGGGGAGCTTCCGGGGGCGGGGTTGCCTCCCTAACCGGGGCAGCCGGTTCCGGCGGCGGGGGCGCTAAACCCCGGTCCGGGGTAGTTTCCCTGACCGGCGGAGCCGCGGATTCCCGGACCGGGGAAGCCGGCACAGCCGGGGAGGGCACATCTCGGGCAGGAACCTGAGAAGAGGCTGCCGCCCCAACCGGTTCTTCCTGCCGAAAATAGGGAATCTGCCGGCTGACGAAATCAGTCGCTTTCCATGGTGCCGGATAAGTGCGAATCCAGAGGTCCCCGATCCCCTGGGCACTGATGAAGGTGCTGCGGCTCAAGGAGTTTTTCGCTCTGACGGCCGCCGACAGACTTCCATAGGTTTCCGCGGTGAGAATCCGGATAAACAAGCGGCCGTGGACCACCGCGGCCTCGTACACCGTGGCAATTCCGTCAGCGTTGAACCCTTTCGAAAGGTATTCGGCGCTTTCCGCCTTGAGAACCGAAGAAAGGCACACCTTGTATTCCTGGGCTGCCAGGGGGAAGAGGAAACCCGTCAACAAGAAAACCATGAACACCTTTTTCATTCCGTGCCTCCCTAAAAGGGTTACTGTAAGAAAAAGTGTCGTTCAATTTTCTCGCCGGGTCAAGAGCGCTGAAAAGAGCCACAGGATAAGATCGTCATAAAAAAACCTCAGATAGAAAAAAAAGATTTTTAGGTTCATTTAATTGAAATCTCTATTTTTTTCACTATACTTACAGCAAGTGTTCATGAAAGACTCAGTAAAGAACGATCAGAATCATAGATTTATCCTCGAAGAATATCGATTTCTCACCGAGAACATTTCAGATACCGTTGTCCACGTAGATAAAAATCTCAAACCAACCTATATTAACCCCTCCGGCATTAAAACCCTGGGATACACCGTGGAAGACTTTAAGGGCAAGACCGTACTGGATACGGTACATCCCGAAGACCGGAAGGAACTGGAAAAAGTTTTCCGGAACGCAATGAGGCAGAGAAAGGAACAGCTTCGACACATCCACCGGGTTTACACGAAAAATGGCGATCTGTGCTGGCTGGAGACCCATGCCCGCCTGTTCTACGGCAACGACGGCGGCTTTACCGGGGCAATCTACACAGACCGAAACGTTACCCCCATGAAGGAATGCGAACAGAAAAACGAGGAACGACGAAAATACCTGGAAGCCGTTCTGGAAACAACTCCAAACGCTGTTCTGACTCTGGGTCCTGATAATTCCATTCTGGAATGGAACAGCGGAGCGGAAAACCTGTTTCACTACTCCAAAGAAGAGGTCCTGGGAGAAAACCTGGATGAGGTGGTCAGCGGGAAGGATCGGCAGATACATCAAGAGGCTATAGGCTTCACCTCCATGGTCGCCTCAGGAGGAGTTCTCTCGCCCACCAAAACTATTCGATATACAAAAGAAGGCGCACCGGTCCATGTCCTCGCCGGAGGCAAGCCCATAATGATGCATGAAGAATGCGTCGGGGTCGTGGCTTCTTACACCGACATTTCCGGCCTGGTCCAACGGGAAGAAGAGATACAGCGTCTCTTGCAGGAAAAAGAAACTTTACTGAAGGAAGTCCATCACCGCATAAAGAATCACATGACCATCGTTTCGTCGATTCTTTCTTTGAAAGCTCATATATCGGATGAAAAAACAGCTTCCGTTCTCAAGGACCTGGACTACAGGATTTCCCTCATGCAGGATATCTACAACACCCTCTACCTCGGCGAAGACGTTACCACGCTGCTTCTCCCGGAGGCTCTGACGAGTCTTCTCCAAAAAATTGAACAAACCTATATCCTGGATAAAACTATAACCATACAACAAGACCTGGCTAAAGTGAGGGTGACCGCCCGGCAGTCCCTGCCCCTGGGGATCATCGTCACGGAACTGGTCACCAACGCCGTGAAGTATGCCTTTGAGTATGTGTCTGAAGGCACTATCCTTGTTTCGGTGAAAGAAATAAAACCACACCGCCTCAAAATAGAGGTTTCACATAACGGCGCCGGCATACCGGAGGACATAATAAAAGATAACAGGTTCGGTTTCGGGCTCACCCTGGTAAACAATTATGCCCTGCAGTTCGACGGTTCCATGACGTTCTCAGAAAATGGGAAAAAAATTACCGTGGAAGTAGTGAGGGAAGAATAGGGATCTCGGAACACTCGTGAAGAAAATGACGGATATGATAGGATTAAGACAAGAGGCATGAATTTTCGATCACGATTATTGAATAAAGAGCGCTTCCTCGGAACCCTCCTTACCATGGACTGTACGGAAGCGGCGGAAATCTTGAGCCGCTCCGGGTTCGACTGGCTGTTCCTGGACCTGGAACATTCGGCCTTGGGACCGCCGGAAGCCCAGAAGCTGCTTCAGGCCGCAGGGGATCGCGTGCCGGTGTTGATCCGGGTCGAATCGGGAGACGAGGAGGGAATCCGCAAAGCCCTGGATTCAGGGGCGGATGGAATTATTATTCCCCATGTTAACTCCGCCAAGGCAGCTGAACATATTGTCTCTCTGGCGAAATATCCCCCCGGGGGAACCAGGAGTATCGGCCCCGGCCGGGCGTCTCATTTCGGCAACGAGATGGCGGGTTACCTATCCCAGGCGAACACGGAAACCGCCGTGGTGGTACAGATTGAACATATCGATGCCGTGGCGGAAGTGGAAAAAATTGCCTCGGTGGAAGGAATAGATGCGCTTTTTGTCGGCCCCTATGATCTCAGCGGAAGCCTGGGCAGACCGGGAAAGGTCGATGATCCGGAGGTTACCAGGGCTATCGACAGGACCCTGGCCGCTGCTGCTGCCAATCACCTGGCCGCGGGCATCTTTGCCGGGTCCGCCGCCGCCGCTTCGGCTTACCTGGAAAAAGGGTTTTCACTCGTGGCGGTGGCTTCCGACGGTATCCTTCTCGGCGGGGCGGCGGCTTCCCTGCTTGAACAGTTAAAAAACTGATCTGCTTTTTATCCGAAGGCAGAAAAGCCCCTAACCCTGCAGCCAAGGGACATCAAGCCCCGGTTCACCCGTGGGTTTTCAGATACTCCTTGGCCTGGTACACAAAGGCCTGCAGCCGCGTCTCTATACCGGTAATATCTTCGCCGTCATAATCCACGTTGACCCAGGGTATATTGTCGTAATCCTGCCGGAAGGAATCCGATACCGCGGCGATGGCCGTGCCGGGCATGCAGGTAAAGGGAAGGATATTCGCCACACCGCTGATGCCGGTGTCGGCCAGAGAGGCGGAGGCTCCCAGGGCGATACAAGGGTCCCCGTCGTAATCCCGGTGGATGTAGGGCATACAGCGTTCCAGCATGGTTTCCACGGACACTTCCCGCTCCATCTCTACGGCGTGTTCAACCGCTTTTTCAAAGGTCCGGGTCAAAGCATCGGAAACGAAACGCTGAAGCTTAGCTTTGAAGATCCCCTTCCACTCCCCTTTCCAACGGCTGTCCCGTTCATAACGGTAGGTGGAATAGGTGATCCACTCGCGAAAAGGGGCAATGATGGTCTCGGCACCTATGGCTTCCAGGCGGCGGACCAGGTTCCCCGAACAATAGGCGTTATCCCGCATAAAGATCTCACCCACCACGGCGATCACCGGTCTTCGGGGTTCATCTTTCAGCTTCAGGGCTTCAAAAGCCTCTACCGCCTCCTTGAAAACGGGAATAATATCCGAGGCCCCCTTTTCAACACTGCGAATCAGCCTATCCAGGGATTCCCGGTACACCCGATCGGTTTCTCCCAGGCATGCCTCATAGGGCCTGCGCTCTTGCTGCAGTTTCCGTAAAAAGTCTCCCGCCAGCATCCCTTTAAAAGCCGCCAGTCTGAACTTCAGACCATGACCGCCGGACAAACCGGCATAGGAATCCTCATTGGTGGGGGCTACAATTTCCACCTCGGAGAAACCCAGGCGGTCAAAGATGAGACGCTGCATTTTATTGTACTGCCCGAAGCGGCAGGGTCCCCCGTGATCCGGCATAAAAAAAGCGGTTTTCGCCGGATCAAACCCCGGAGAGAAGCATTTTTTGAGAAAATTTCCGGTGGTGCAGATCATGGGAAAACACTCTTTGGAAGAAAGGTATTTTCTTCCCAGGGCGATATCCTCCTGGTCCTGCATGGGAAGGACCCGGGCGTCGATACCGCAGCTTCTCGATGCCGCGGCTACCAGGTGAGCCGTATCGTTCATACAGGGAAAGTACAGGGTTCGGCCCGTACCGGCGTCGTGCCTGGGAATGCTGTGAGCCGAAAACCCTTTCCGCGTATCGGCTCCGGCAGCTTTCGCCCCTTTCAGGCTGTCAAGAAAGGCCTCCAGCCGGGTAATCATCCCCGCGTCGGCCGAGTGCTCGTCCACTTCCAGGTGGAGAAAAGGCTTTTCCCCCATTTCTTCCCGGACATAATGCTGCAAAAAGGAATCGGGACCGCAGCGGAAATTTCCCATATACACGGCATTCAAGGTTTTATTGCCAGCTATGTATCTGGCCGCCTTGAGAATCCGCTTTCCGTTGGGCCAGCACATCTGGTAATAATCGGGATAGATGTCCGCTTCATCCAAGGGGAGATAGTCCACCGGAACAGGCAGCACATCCAGATTGATCAGCTTATCTACCAGGGAGAGATTCAAGACCTTATCAGTGGCATTATAGGGTCTTCCGATAACCACCACCGAGGTTTTATCCTTCGGCAGGTTCGCGATAATTTCCTTCCCCCGGGTTTTTACCGCCCTTTCAAACTCCCGCTGAGCATCATCGGCCTTATCGATAGCCTGCCGGACAGCTTTCACCGGTCTTCCGAATTTCGATCCCATAAAATCGGCCAGGTCCTTCTTCAGAACCCGGTCGAAGTACCTGAAATGCAGGGTCGGAATCAGCAGCTTCTCTTCCTGACCGGTGCCTCTCAATGAAGCCTTGATCATGAAGGGATGGGTCTGAATCCAGGGGCAGTTGTAATCCATGGTAGGATTGGGTTCCTCCGGTTTTACATCCACGATAAAGGGGAGAAAAATATAATCCACCCCTTGATCCAGCAGGTCCTGCACATGGCCGTGAGTCACTTCCACGGGCAGACAGACTTCCGCCGTCAGCATTTCCAGAGACCGGGTCATCATATTACTATCGGTTTCCCGGGACAGAACCACCCGAAACCCCAGCTCTTCGAAGAAAACCCGCCAGAAGGGGAACTGCTGATAAAAGAGCATCAGGGCCCGGACAATACCGATGGTCGGTCGTCGGTCATCCTTCCCGGCGTTCTCCCGGTATCCCCGCATGAGAAGTTCGGTACGTTCGGCGAAGAGATTAGGGATTCCCTGCCCCCGGCCCTTTCTTTCATCAATTTCATATTTCTCGCATCGACCGCCGTAGTACAGGGCTTTCTTCTCGCCTTCTATTCTCACCCGGCGGATTTCGCACTGGTTGGAACAACCTTTACAGGTAAACTTGTCCAGGGTATAGGGAATCTTACTGATGTCGAAACCTTTAAACCTGGAGGCTTTGTGCCCGTTGTTCCGCACCGCGGTTCTGGCCAGCATCGCCGCACCGATGGCTCCGGTTACGTCGTAATGGGGTGGAAGGGTGATCTTTTTACCCGTTACCTTCTCAAAGGCCGCCACTACGGCCTTGTTATTCGTAACCCCTCCCTGAAAGAAGATCCTGTCGCCCACCGGCTTCGTGCCCACCACCTTTTGAATGTAGTTATAGACAATTGAATAGGCCAGGCCGCCCAGAAGGTCGTCTTTCTCGACCCCCCGCTGCTGGTGGCTGTTTACATCCGATTCCATAAAAACAGTACAACGATCCCCTAAAGCCGCCGGATGTTTCGCCTCGATGGCCCGCCGGCCGAACTCTTCGATGATATTGACTCCCAGTTTCTCCGCCTGTTCTTCCAGGAAACTGCCGGTTCCCGCGGCGCAGACTTTATTCATCTCAAAGTCCACCACTACGCCGTTTTTAATACTGATGTACTTGGAGTCCTGACCGCCGATCTCGAAAATCGTATCCACCGTCGGATCATGGGCTATGGCGGCGGTAGCCTGGGCGGTTATCTCGTTCTGAATGGTGTCCGCGCCGATAAAATCACCGGTCAAATAACGCCCTGAGCCGGTAGTTCCCGCGGCCTTTACCTCTACTCTATCGCCCACCTCTTCATAAACTTCCGAAAGCCCTCGCCGTAAGGCTTCCAGGGGTCTGCTTGCAGTGGGCAGGTACCGCCGGGCGATGACGTTATCCTCATCGTCGATTAAAACCACATTGGTGCTCAGACTGCCTATATCCAGCCCCAGATATACCGGTGTTTTTCCATCCGCCGGCAGGGAAACCCTCACATCCTTGTTCCAGACACATTCGGGTATATAAAGGGGTTCCTGGCACTCGCCGGAAGCCTGATTAGTTTCAAGGTAGCATTTAAGCTCATCAAATCCCTTAAATCGTTCACCGTTTAAGCGATTGTGGAGACCATGATACACCGCCCCTATAGCGCCCATGGAAGCATGATGCTCCGGCACCCGGAACCGCTCTTCGTCAGGATACTCCAAGATCTCCCGGAAAGCCCTCACCACTCCCGTGTTGGCTGCCACTCCGCCCTGGAACAAAACCGGCGGCTCGATGGCCTTGCCGCGGGCCAGGTTGCTTTTAAAATTTCTCGCCACGGCGAAACACAGGCCCGCTACGATATCATGCACCGGCGTGGCAATCTGCTGAAGATGGATCATGTCGCTCTTGGCAAAGACACTGCACCTCCCGGCGATACGGGGCGGATTCTCCGACAGGAGGGCCAGTTCGCCGAATTCCTTCTCGATGGACACCCCCATCCGCTTGGCCTGCTGATCGAGAAAACTCCCCGTGCCGGCGGCGCAAAGGGAGTTCATGGCAAAATCCTTTAATTGGGCCGCTCCGTTTTTATGGGAGAGGATTATCAGCTTGGAGTCCTCTCCTCCCATTTCAATAACGCTCTTCGTTTCGGGATACAGTCTTATGACCGAAGCGGACTGAGCGATGATTTCATTCACAAAGACGCCGCCGAGAAGCTTCGCGGCGGTCAGCCCGCCCGATCCGGTGGTGGCGCACAGAGAAACCACGTCTCCTTTGCGCCGGGATAGAATCGAATCCAGGACTTCCAGCAAGGTGTGGAAGGGTCTGCCGTTACAAAAGGTGTAATGATCTTCCAGTATCTTACAGGTGTCGTCCATCACCACGGTGTTCACCGATGTTGATCCGATATCAATACCCAATAAGATATTCATCTTTTTCTCCAATATTCTTGGAATAGTATTTTTATTGCCCCATTATTTAAGCCCGTCATAAAAAAAATATCAAGCCGGCCGCGGTTGACCCTTTTTTTTCTCCGTTTTACACTTCCTTGTATGAATACCATTAAAGCAAGAACCCTTTATACCGGAACCGAAGTATTAAAAAACGCCTTTCTGAACTACGACAAAGGCACTATACATTCCGTCACCGACCGGCCGGCCGGAGACCTTCTTAAAACCTTTCCCGTAGTAACCCCCGCTTTTATCGACGCCCACAGCCATATCGGTATGATTCGCATGGGCGAGCCTTCCGCCGAAGCGGAGGCCAACGACCGCATGGATTCCATCATAGCCCACGCCGACGCCCTGGATTCGGTGATGATGGATGACCGTGGATTCATCGATTCCATCGAAGCAGGAATACTCTATTCATGTATCCTTCCCGGGAGCGGCAACATCTTAAGCGGCACCTCCGCCGTGGTGCGCAATTACGGCCGCGACACTACCGAGGCCCTCATCGCCCGCTCGGGTATTAAGGCCGCCTTCGGCTATAACCCCATGTCCGCCTATTCACGGGACGCCAAAGGGACTCGGCCCTACACCCGGATGGGAGCTCTGGCGATCCTCCGGGGCCGCCTGACCGACGTAAGAAACAAGCTCTCCAAGAAGGAGCCGGAACCCCTGTCCGCCGAAGATGCCGTGCTGGCGAAGGTGCTGGCCGGGAAGGAACGGCTGCGGGTACACGTTCACAAGGCCGACGATATTGCCTCTCTGCTCCGCCTGGTGGACGAATTCAAACTGAAGATAACCGTGGAACACTCCAGCGACGTTCATGATATTCATATCTACCAGGAGCTGGCGAAACGCGACATCCCGGTGGTTTACGGTCCCCTGGACACCCTGGCTTACAAGGTCGAACTCAAGCACGACAACTGGCGCAATATCCGGTACCTCATCGATTCGGGGGTTTATTACGGCCTTATGACCGACCACCCGGTGATCATGCAGAATATGCTGCTCTTCGAACTTCGCTGGTTTCTCCGGCATGGGCTGTCCAAGCAGGAATGCCTTGAAATCATCACCCGGAAAAACGCCGTGATTCTCGGTATCAATGACCGGCTCGGGACCCTGGAAAAGGGAAAATGGGCCTCCTTTGTCTGCTGGAACGCCGATCCCTTTGATCTGAAGGCCTACCCGGTGCTGTGCGTCGGTGAAGGAAAAGAGATCTATTCGGAGAAATAAAAACGCCCCGGGTTTTACAACCCGAGGCGATATCAGCATCAGATGAAGACGAGGATTATATTATTCTTGCTTCGCGATAGGCCGTATGGATGGCATCGAAGATTTTCCCCGGTGTCATGGCATCTCCGATAAGCTTTACAGGAATCCCTTTCGCCTTCAGTTCCTCGTACAGAGCGGTTTCAGGCTTCAGACCCACGGCCAACACCACCGTATCTGCCTTGATCTCCCTGGTCATTCCCCTGATATCCTGGATGCTGACCCCCTGGTTGGTGATTTCTCCGACCTTACGCCCTGTCAGAATCTCCATCGAGGTGGCGGCGATTTTATCCATATATGCCAGCTTGTCGGTGACCGCCACATCCTTCATAATTTCGGCTTCCATCTCGACCACGGTGACATCCTTTCCCTGCTCAGCCAGCCATAAGGCGGTTTCGCTTCCCACAAGTCCTCCGCCGATAACAACCACCTTTTTTCCGCACTCCCGTTTTTTGTTCAACACTTCCAGGGCGTCCGTCACATGCTTTTTATCAACCCCCGGGATAGGAGGAATAATGGGAGAAGCTCCTGAAGCTACAATCACGGCGTCAAAGGCATGGGGAGAAATCGTATCCACTTTCACTTCCTTTTCTAGCACCTTTACTTTCAGTTTTTCAATCTGAGTAATGAGATAACGCATAAAAGGTCTGATATCAGCTTTAAAATCCGGCACCGATGCTTCGTTTAAAGCGCCGCCTTTCCTTTCTTTTTCGAACAGGGTGACCTCATGTCCCCGTAATGCACAAACCCGGGCGGCTTCCATTCCGGCGGGACCGCCGCCCACAACGGCCACCTTTTTCTTCGGTTCGGCTTTTTCCAGGTCCAACAGCCCTTCAGCTCCGATTGTCGGATTCACCCCGCAGGTAACGCCGCCGTAGCGGAAAAAGGTTCTCTCAAGACAGCCCTCGTTACACCGTATGCAAGGCCGAATGTCCTCCGGGTGGTCATCCTCTGCCTTCTTACACCAGTATTGATCGGCCCAGAGAGGTCTGCCCAGGCCGACAAAATCCGCTTTCCCTGAAGCGATAATTTCTTCGGCGAATTCCGGCAGGGTAATGGATCCCGACGCGATAACCGGCACTTTTACCTCTTTTTTTATTCTCTCGGCAGCCCAGGTATTGTAGCAGACCGGCAAGGCCATGGGAGTGACCTGGTGAATCATCATATGGTGGTCTCCTCCGGATATATGGAAGGCATCGATTCCTTCCTTTTCGAGGATCTTGGCAAGTTCTATCGTATCCTCCACGGGGAACCCGTCGGGTTCGTAATCCGTTCCGCTCAGCCGTATAGTCAGGGGGAACCTTGGACCGATTTTTTTCCTGATATTCCTGACAATCTCAACATAGATTCTCGCCCGGTTTTCCAAAGACCCTCCGTAATAGTCGTTTCGCTTGTTGGTATGGGGAGAAAAGAAATTCGTCAGCAGATACCCGTGGGCGCCATGGATCTCCACCAGTTCATAACCGGCTTGTACCGCCCGGACCGCCGCGTCACCGAAGCGTTCCACAATTTCATGAATTTCTTCGACAGTCAGTTCTTCAGGAACCGCGTCCAGCCCGTGGTTGGCCAGCAAGGTCGGCCAGGGTACCCTGGAGGCCGATTTGATCGGTTTTGTTCCGAGGAATTTCTGACGGCCGCAATGTTCTATCTGAATGCCGGGAATGGAACCTTCAGCCTTAATAATTCTGGCAAGCCATGCAAGCCCGGGAATGTGCTCCGTATCACAGATGCCCAGCTGACAGTGGGCCGATTTGCTGGCAATCGTATCCACATAGGCATATTCAACAACAATTAAACCTGTTCCGCCCCGGGCAATTTCCCGGTAATGCCGGACCAGCCGGTCGGAAACGGTACCGTCCATATTGCTCATGCCTGTGGACTGCGGAGCCTTGAGTACCCTGTTTTTTATGGTAAGCGTTCCAATGGCAGCAGGGGAAAAAAGATGAGGGAATTTTTGTGACATAACGTCTCTCCTTGGTGATGTGATAACGCAGAAGGACTCCCATACAGGGTAATCGTTCTTTTCTGCACGATTAAACTACACCGGAAAAAAAATTCCCTCTGTAACATACTTTACATATCTGATATATTTTTAGTATTAGAGTTTTAACTCAAGGAAAGCATATGGGTCATCCTTCATTATGGCTGGAAGAGGAGTTTTCCACGTTAAAAAAGGTACTAAACAGTACCTCTCCCCTTCGTTTTAACGCCGGAAAGATTATTTACAAACAGCATGACAGGTTAAACAGATTTTACCTGATAGAAAAGGGGATCGTAAAAATATCCATCTTCAGCGAGGACGGACAAGAGAAAATAATAGGCTTTCAATCCGATAATTCTCTCTTCGGTATGGACTGCTTCTGCAAACCCTGTACTGCCGTGGTAACCGCCACGGCCATCACCGAAGTATATATATATTATGTCACCCATAGTATCATCGAGTCGTTGATTGAAAAAAATCCGGGAATTGGAATAGAACTGGCCAAATATTACAGCAAGCTTCTGAAACTGATGTGCCTGCAGACGGAGTATCAGTCCTTTCATGACACGCTGAACCGGCTGATAAACTACTTTATGCTGTATACCCGGGAAAACTCCACTAAAAACAGTCCGATTATTATTCATTTGACCGAGGAAGAGATATCAGCCCTGGTAGCCTCATCCAGAGTGAATGTCTCCCGTGTTTTAAAGAAACTGAAGGAACATAACATCATTGAAAAAAAACGGGGAAAAATAACCATTCAGAACCCGGAACGGCTGATCGATCTTTGCCATCTTCCCTATTTTGATGAACACGTTATACTGCGGGACTGAAATTTCCGGATATACCGTCAAGCCCTGACCCTTCCGTTGAAAATTTTCCGTTTTTCGGCTACCCTTGCCCGGATGCGCGCACCGTCTCTTCTTTTGCTTATCTCCAGCCCCCTCATTCGTACCGCCGGGCAGATATGTGCCAAGGCCGGGGCCCTTCGCGCGGAAACCACGGGTCAGCCCTTCCAGGTCCTTCTGGCGGCCAGTTACTTCCTGCTGCTTCTCCGGGGGGTTATCTGGATCTTTGTCCTGCGGGCTTTTGATTTAAAGCTGGCCTACTCCGTGATGGCCCTTTCCTACACCGCGGTGCTGGCGGCGGGGTATGTTCTCTTCGGGGAAGCCGTGGGTGTCCTTGACGTGACGGGGGCCCTGCTGATTACCGCCGGGGTAGGATGTATCGGTTTCGGCGAATCCTGGTTGAAGGAGCAGCGGCTATGACCGGCGCTTACTTAAAGCTCCTGATCATGACGCTGGCCGTTACCCTGGGACAGGTATGCATGAAAAAGGGAGCCCTCAAGGTGCGCCGGCAGGACAACGGAAGATATATCTTAGGAAGCTTCTTTCATCCCTTTCTGATGATAGGCGCCGCGTCGGTGCTTTTCACCCCCCTGCTCTACTTCAGTGCCCTGAAGACTCTTCCCCTTTCGGCGGCCTACGGATTTACCGGGCTCACCTACCTCTTCGTGTTTCTCGCCTCATACCTGATCTTAAAAGAGAAGATAACCCGGCTCCACCTGGCCGGGATTCTTCTTATAAGCGGCGGTTTTATCCTGTGGAACCTGTAAATCCCGCCCTGTCCGTGGTTCTGCCGGTACACAACGAAGAAAACCATCTGGAAGAAGCGGTATCCCGGATCATTGTAGCCCTGGATGAACCGGAGGTTATCCTGGTGGACGACGGCAGCCTTGACCACAGTTTTACCCTCATGAAGAGCCTGGCTGATCGGTACCTTGGCGTCCGCGTCCTGCGGCTGGACGGAAATTACGGCCAGCAGAATGCCACCCTGGCGGGACTGCTGTACGCCCGGGGAGGTTGGGTCTGCACCATGGACGCCGACCTGCAGCACCCGCCGGAAGCCCTGCCGGTTCTGCTGGCGGCAGCGGCGGAGGGAGCCGACGTGGTGTACGGCGTTTCCGCCGGCCTGAGCCGCAAACCCCTTCGCCGACTGGGGTCGGGGCTGCGGGACCTGGTTTTCCGGGCAATCCTGAAAAAACCGGCGGGCCTACGCTTGAGCAGCTTCCGGGTTATCCGGGGGGAAGTAATTCATAAGTTACGTATACCAAAGTTTGCTTTCGTGTATGTGTCCGCCGAGCTGCTCACTGTCACCCGGCGGATCGTCTCTGTGCCGGTGTACATGAACCCTTCCCCCCACAAAACCGGAGGATACAGCTTCGGAGCTCTGGCCAGACTGCTGGTCAATGTGGTTATCCATTACGGCGCCCTGCCGGGTCTGAAAAAACACAGGCTGCCGGGCCCGCCCTACCGTATCTCCGAGGTATACCCGTGCGCCTGATGATTCTCGGCGGGGGCTGGAGCCAGATCAGTGCCCTCCGGCGGGCAAAAGAGCGGGGTTTCCAGGTCATCGTGGCGGACTACAACCCGAAGGCTCCGGCCTGCGCTTTAGCTGATTTCGTTTCCACCGCCAGCAGTTTCAGCCCCGAAGAGGTTATCGCCGAGGCGCGGCGGCTGCGTCCCGGGGGCATCCTGACCTTAGGGACCGACCAGCCGGTCCTCACCGTTGCCATGGCCGCCGCGGAACTGGGCCTTCCCTGCCCCGTCGATCCGGAGACCGCCCTGGCGGTTACCAATAAAAAGGTGATGAAAAACCTTCTGTCTTCCCGGGGAATTCCCGTACCGGCCTACCGGATCCTCACCGCCGACTATACCGACGAGGATCTGACAGGGCTCACTTTCCCGGCGGTGACCAAACCCTTGGACAGCCAGGGTCAGCGGGGGGTGTTTCTCCTGAACACGCCGGAAGATCTTCCGAAGGCGGTTCCCGAGGTGCTGC
>JAFGDJ010000218.1 GCA_016932135.1 Spirochaetales bacterium
AGGGCTGAATTGTTTTATTATGGCTTTTCGCCTCCCGGATATGCGTATTCGGCGGCCCTGTCGATAGATCTATGACGGTTAAAGGATTGTCCTGACCCGGCGGGTTTATTTTGGACAGAGAGTCTTGCCAGTCTTCCCATAACCAGTCACCCCCGAATTGTTATGATCATATAACTTTCAACGTCTTTTTAAATGATGTCCCCCCATCAGAGGATTTTTCCTATATGGTTACCTCATACCAATTATTATTTGCATTAGAAGTAAGTGGAATCCTCCTTGCTGCTGATGATCCCCTCCGCCGTATCTCCCCGCCTGATCTGCCGGTACCCCTTAAGGATAGAATTGATGAGGAGATCCTTTCCCGCCGCGACCGCTATTCCCCGCCCGAAAGCTCTACGCAGGCCAGCCCGTAGTAGTAGGCGGATACGAACGCCCATCTGCCGGTCACAGCCACTCCAGAGGCGTTACCCGTGACGGGGTAGTAGACTGGCGTGACCGTATTCAGGAGGGACGGGTTGGAGACATCTATGGCAGCGATTCCTCCGGCGTCCGCGACATAGGCCCAGGAGCCGTTGATCTCGAGGTCCTGTGCGTTCCCTGATGTGTCGCAGTATATCGGGGTCACGGGCTCTATGCCGGCCGGATTGGATATGTCTATAGCCGCGAGCCCGGAAGAGCCGCAGACGACGAAGGCCCAGTCCCCGCAGAGCGCTATGCGGCCGGCGTTGACGGTAGTGTCGTAGTAGACGGGTATCTCGAGGTCGATAGCCATGGGGTCGGATACGTCGACGATGGCTATTCTCATCTCCCCCGTGGCGATATATGCCGTGCTCCCCGATACGACAACGGTTTTTACCCCTCCGGTGATCAAGCAGGTGACCGGGGTGACTGTGTCGATTTTGGACGGCTCCGATATGTCTATCACGCTGAGCCCGGTAGAGCCCGCGACGTACGCGTATTCCCCGGCCGCGAAGACGTTATTCGCGGTGCCGAACGTGTCACAGTAGACGGGGGTGACCAAGTCTAGGGCCCCGGGATCGGAGATATTGATTGCCGCGAGTCCTCCGCTGCCGTCCGCGACAAAGGCCCAGTCAGCGGAAACCGCCAGGCTTTGGGCGTTTCCCGCGGTGTCGCAGTACACCGGAACCCCGGGATTCGACGGGTCTGAGATGTCGATGGCCGCGAGCCCGGATGAGCTGCAGCCGACGAAGGCCCAGCCGCCGGAAACGGCGACCGCGTAGGGGTTTCCGGATGTGTTCCGGCAGGCGGTGGCCGCGGACGCGGCGCCTGTCGGGTGCGAGATATCGGCAAAGCCGAGCCCCTTGGCGGCCATCGACAGGAGGAGCAGCGAATCGTCAGCGTAAAAAAAGGTTACGAGTCCCGGCGTGACGCGCGAGCCGAGCAGTATCGGATCCGCCGGGTCTGAGATGTCCATGACCTTGTACCCGGTCGGGCCGGAGTTTGTATACACGCGGCTGCCATGGGCGAAGACCGATGTGACGGTGCCGCAGCTTTTGTATACAGGAGTGACGGAGGCGATGCCGGCGGGATCGCTTATGTCGATGACGGCCAGGCCGTAGGTCGCACAGGCCGCGAAGGCATAACTTCCGCTGATAGCTATTTCGTAGGCCCGGTAGGTCAATGGGCAGTAGATGGGCTCGACGGTTCCCGCGTTGACCGGATCGGATATATCGACCGCGGTAAGACGGTAGTTGGTGCTGTCGGCGACAAAGGCGTATCCCGCCGATACCGTGACGCTATAGATTTGTCCGTACCAGTCCGGGTACGATCCCGTGCAGGCGTATATGGGAACGACAGAATGGATGCCGGAGGGGTCGGATATGTCGATCAGCGCGAGGCCTCCGCTTCCGTCAGCCACGCAGGCCCAGGTGCCGGAAATCGCCACGGCCATAGCGGTTCCGACAGTATCGCAGAAAACGGGGGTGGCTGAGCCTATCCCCGCGGGATCCGAGATGTCGATCGCGGCCAGGCCTTTTACCCCCGCGGCTATGAAGGCCCAGGTGCCGGAAATGGCTATTTGGCGTCCCCCGCCTGATGACGGCGGGCCGGAGGCGATAAACGCGGGAGCGAGGGGATCCGAGATATCCACGGCCGAAAGCAGGTTGAAAGAGTTCCCCACAAAGGCGCAGCCGCCGGAAACCGCGATCCCGTTTGCGGAATCGACTCCGTCAACTGTCCCCTGGTAGGCCCCGAGGCTGTTCGCGAACAGCCCGGTTTCCGCCTGGATCCAGCCGCTCGTCACCTCCTGGTGGTCGTACGGGGTCACCCGGTAACAGTAGGCCGTGTCCCTCTCCACGGAATCATCCGTGTAACCGGTATCGGAGAGAACCCGCAGGATCCTCCATGGCCCCTGCGCGGAGAGGCTCCTCTCCACGATGTAGGTGTCGATATCGGGATATCCCCGCCATTCGATCGAAACCGATTCTTGTCCGCTTTCCTTCACCCAGGGGGTGAGGGTCCTGGAGGTCATGGGGATGACCTCCGCCGTGAAGGAAAGGGCGTCAGAGCCGATACTGTCCGGAATGACCGCGGTGAGCCTGAAGGAGTAGAGGGTTCCGTTCTCGAGGCCCTCCCAGATATAGGAATCCGACTCGGCCCCTATTCCCGCAACCTCCTGGCCGTAGCGGTATTCGTTCAGGGTGTACGACTCGGCGAAGGGGACCGGATCCCAGGAGACGAGGACCCGCTTGTTTCCCGGCGTCACGGAAAAACCGGAGATATCGCCGCCGGAGTCCGGCTTGACGATGGTGATGACCGCGGTTGTCTGGTTCCCGTTGAGATCGGAGGCGGTGATCTCTATGGCGTGGTCGCCGGAGAGGGAGGAGACATCGATGATCGTGGTAAATACGCCGTCTGAGTCGATGGTCAGGCTCCCGGATATGCTGGTTCCCGGCAGCTTGTAGGTCACCGTTTCCGCGACTTCGGTAGCGGCCGTATCGGATACCGAGTTGCAGACGCACCCGGACAGGGTGATCACGGTGGCGTACTCCCCGTAATCCTGCGGGGAGGTGATGACGAGGAAGGGGCCGTCCGCGTCCGGAACCAGGGTGATGGAGGCGGTTCCGGTGTTGCCGTTCCTGTCCATGGCGTTCACGACCACGGTGATCTGGCTTTCGTAATCCGCGGTTTCGATGGAGAAGGAGAAGCTTCCGTCGTCCCCGAGAGCCAGGGCGGTCTCCCCCGCCTCCCCGCGCTGGATGGAGTAGCCGGCTGACTTGATGTAGGCCGCCGGGTTTTCCGTCCTGGCCGTTCCGTCACGGTCGTAATCGACGACGGTTCCGGATATGGTCACGATAGACTCGAAGGCTGAGCCGGCAAGGGGAGTCGTGATGGAGATCGCCGGCGCCGTCAGGTCCTGGAGGACCGAGAGCTCGTCGGCGTCGAAGGGGATGGGGCAGGAGAGCACGAGGGATGCCGCGAGAATCGTCACGAGAACCACGGAAGCGGCAGAGCGGAAAACCGGGTGCGGCCTCGGCCGTGCCCGCGCGGCTTTCAAAGCCCGGAGACGCGCTCCGGGCCGCGCTGACCCAGCCGCCCGCGCACCTGTCGTTCCCCCCCGATTCCCGGCTCTCTTCATCATACCCGCACTCCCCGCGATCCGTCGTTGATCGCTCCGCTGAAGCATGAATTCGATTATGGCAGGATAGGTGCGCCGGCGGCGGGACTCTTCCAGGGAGCGTTACGGTCGTTCGGTACGGAGGCGGCTTTTTCCGCGCGGTAATGGCGTATAGGCAATCCAGCATCGTTTCTGTCTAAATCGCACGCTATTTCCACTGTCACGAAAATTGTAAGAAATGGAGCGGCAGTTGTCAAGATGCGAGTAATCCGGCATGGAACGTCCGGCTCCGAAGCTGTCGGTTCCGGGACCATTCCTGTAGCCCGGTGGATCTCCAACCCAAGGAAGGGGTGGGAGAAATAGAAGGTTAACAGGTTTTCCGGCTGCCATTGGGCCGCCAGGAGATCGGCCAGGCCACGTGCCTCCCCGTGCCGGCTCGAGTAGCCCTCGGAGGAGGCTTGAATAAAATCCTCCCCCGATGCTGTCTCCGCTATTCCCCATCACCTCCCAAATACGCGTAGTCAGCCGCTTTCTCCGGGTCTAGTTCCACCGCCTTGGCATAGGCTGCCTTAGCCGCGTCGGTGTTGCCCAGGGCTAACTCGGATTTGGCGATACCTATATATATCCTGAACCGATTTGCCTCGGACACCCTGGAATCAACGGCCGATGCCTGTTCTTCCGCCCTCCGGTACGCCGCCAGCGCCGCCGCGTGGTCCCCTTCAAGGGTAAAGAGGTTGGCCAGGTTGAACTGGGCGCTCAAGTATGTGGGATCGATTTTAAGTGCCTTTTTAAAGGCTTCCCCGGCCAGGGTGTAATCGCCCAGGTTCGCCGCGGTGATCCCCAGGGTGTTCCACGCCGCGGGAGTGTTTTCGGTTTCCGCGGCGGTGCGGTACGGACCCATGACGAGGTCTCCCAGCCGTCGGATGTCCTGCTTGAACTGAGCAGTGACGGCCGACTCTTCGCCGTACTGCAGGCCCAGATCGGTTTCCCTGAGACTTACCGGCCTGAACACGGTCTGGGCTTCCTTTGTCTTGTAGAACCCCCGCTGACCCGGATCGTCCGCGTACTCGGCGAACTCGGAAAGCCCCCTGTCCCAGGCGGAGAAGAAGTCCGCCTTACCGATCATAGTGATTTCCACCGGTATCCAGATCTCACCGTCCGATTCTATCAGTCTGCCCCGGTCGGGACAGACGAAGCGATAGTCCGCCGAGGCAACCCCGGTGTTGAAGGCGCAGAAGATGTGGGCCGGTGTGGTAATAATGGCGGTATCGATCCCGACCGTTTCCAGAATGGTGCAGTACAGGGCGGTGAGGTCGTCGCAGTCCCCCGTGAGCCGTTTCAGGGTTTCCCGGGGAAGGCTGATGGAGTCGACCGCCTTGGTGTTTCCCTGCATGGTGGCGAAGGGAGCGGTGGGATCGATCTGGTAGAGGATTCCGATTACCCCCAGGGCATTGAATGCCTGCATGGCGAACTGGAGGTTCTTGGAAAGACCCGGCCGGGTTAAATCCCGGTGGGCCTGGCTGATAAAGCTCGTGTAGTTTCGTATGGCGCTGTCCTGGGGGGTGATGAAGGCCGCCACCTTCCGGTCATCGTCCCAGGTGATGGCGTTCCGGTCGTACAGGTCGTAAGAGACCGACTGCTTCTGTTCCACGCTCCGCCCCCTGGCCCGGTACTGGACGGTGAGCTCTCCGGTGAGGGGGGTGATCCCCTCGGTGGAAAAGACCTGGTCGTTGAAGGTAGCCACGAAGGAAAGATCGAGGCTCTCGCCGGGGGCAAGGGAGGCACCCTGAACCAGCGGTGTGGGGAAATCCATGAATCCGGCCTGCATGAAGGAAACGCTGATATCGTCCACGGTATATTTTTCCGTGTTGGTGATGGTGAAGCTTCCCGCGGGATTGTTGGAGTAGTAACTGCGCATGGCGGCGAACAGGGGGGGGAGGTTTATATTACCGAAGCGGAGAGCCCTGATGGTCGACTGGGCCGCGTCGGGGTCCTGGCCGAACCGGTAGCTCACGGAGAATCCCACGCCGAAGGTGAAGCCGTTGTAGTCGCGGAGCTCGCCGAAGGCACCATTGTACCGGATCGCGGGATGTACAGAGATGCTTATGTTGTATGAGGGGTTCAGGGCGAGTCTGCCCGAGGCTCCCGCGATGAAGTTCAGTTGTCCCATCTCGGTGACAACCCCGTCGACCACCAGCTTGTTGAAGTACGACTGCGTGAATCCGGCGAAGAGGTCCCCTCCCAGCTCGAACTCCCGGGATATCCGGGTAACATAACCGATTCCCGGGGCGGCATACACATGGGTGTGAGTCCAGTCCTGGTTTTCGTCGCCCAGGTAGCTCCAGGTAATAACGCCTATCCTCAGGAGGGGCTGCAGCACGGGAATCTTGGGCAGGGGCAGCCGCAGTTCTCCGGATATTTCGTTAATACTGAAGTCTGCCAGTTCCTTGTCCCCCAGGCCGGAGAGGGACTGATAGAACCCCGCCGCCGAGAAGGGGTACCGGTAGTATTCGTTGAGATCGATACCGGCGGAGGCTCGGCCGGTAGCACCGGCGTTCCTGCCGGCGGCGTCCGCGTCCTGCCCGAAGGCCAATCCCGAGGCACAGAAGAGGAAAAATATCGCCGCAGTGCCGCGTTTTAATGTATTACTTTCCATGTATGTAATTCCTTATCATATCTGCTGCGGAAAGTTTCCACTTAGGCTGTGTCCCAAGCTCTTCTATTCCCCCCGCAGCCTGATCACCTTGAGACCTGCACCCTCGCAGGCCGCGTAGGCCCAGGAGCCTGCAATGGCGACATCCCAGGCCGCCCCCGTCCCGCCGACAATCCCGATAAAAACCGGAGCGCTCCGGTCCGATACATCGACGACCGCGACTCCCCCACCCGGGCTTGCCATGATGAGGAGGTTCCCCGCCACGGCGGCGTCTCCAACAGCCGTAAATATACCGGTATAGGAATCGGCGTAGCCGACTGCGGTGGGGGAGGCGGGAGTGGTAACATCGGCGATTATGAGGTCTTGGTCTGTATCATTGTTGCAATTGACCAGATACGCATAGGTACCGTCCGCGGCAACGCCTCGGGCATATGCATCTCCTATAGAAAGCGTGCCCGTCACTACCGGAGCAGCGGGATCCGAGATGTCTATGACTCGCAGCCCTCTGTAATCGTAATCGTTTGCCGCGTAGGCGTAGTCCCCGACCACCGCAATGTTGTAGACCGAGCGGTCGGAAATCCAGGTGCCGGTCAGAACCGGAGCCGCGGGATCCGAAATGTCGATGACGGATACACCGCTGCTATGGCCCACATAGGCGTAGCTTCCCGAGACAGCCACGCAGTCTGAATAACTCAAGGAACACGAGCCTTTTTCCTTGGGCGCCGCCGGATCGGAGACATCGCAGATGACCAGGCCGCGCAGGCCGCCCGCCACGTAGGCGTACTTTCCCGCTGCCGCCACGCCGCGGGCGTCGTTCAGCGCACCACCGACCCGTCCGGCGTATGCGGGCGAGGCCGGATCGGAAACATCGCAGATGACCAGGCCGTTCGAACCGTCAGCCACGTAGGCGTAATTTCCCGCCACCGCCACTCCCAGGGCCGAGCCGTCGGTATCGTACGTTCCTTCCACCCAGGGGCGCCGAGGCGTATAGGCGTTCATTATTTGCACGCCGGTGGTCCCCCTTGCGGCAAATATGAGGCCGCCGCTTACCGTGATACCGTAACCCGAGGATGAATCAGAAGAGGTCTCGCAGAGGACCGGGGATGCCGGGTTCGATACGTCCACGACATAGATAGAAGCGGGACTATTTGGCAAGATGTAGACGTATCTGCCCGAGGCAGCCAGTGCCCAGGCATATTCTCCGCTCGCCATGGTAAAGTATGACAGGCACGTAAGGGGTGAGGAGAGATCCGAAATATCGTAGATGTTGAGGTCGTTATCAAATCCAGTGTACGCGACAAAGGCGTAGTTTCCGGACACGATGACATCGCGGACCCGACCCACCCCGCCGAAATCGTCTCCGTTCACCTGGGCCGGCGCCAAGGGACTGGACACGTCGATGACGTCCAGGCCGCCCGTGTCGTCCGCTAACAATATATAGTTCCCCGAAGCCGCGACTCCCACGGCCGTTCCGTCGGTGTTGCAGTAGGCAGGTTCGCCGGGATTCTCGGGGTCTGAAATGTCGATGACCGCAAGGCCGCTTGCCCCGTCAGCCAGGTACGCGTAGTTCCCGGACACCGTTATGTCCGTGGAGTCGCCCGTGGTGTCCCGGTTTGCGGCGAGGACCGGCGCCAGGGGATTGGATATGTCGATGACCGCGAGGCCGCTTCCTCCGTTAGCCACAAATGCGTAATCGCCGTCGAGGAAGACCGAGTTCGCGGTCCCGCCGGTATCGCAGGAGGCCACTACGCTGGCCGCGGCAGGGTCGGAGATGTCGATGACGGAAATGCCGGAACCGCCGTTCGCAGCGTAGACGTAGTTTCCCGATACCGCCGTTCCCTGCGCGGCGTCAATCGTGACCGTCTTGATAAGCCCCGGCGAATTGCTGAAAAACCGGTCCGGAGTCGCCGTGATGTAGTCGCTTTTGATATCCGGGAAGGAAGAGGGATAGACGCGGTAATAGTAGGCGGTATCAGCGGACAGTCCGGAGTCTGTAAACCCGCCGGTTTTCGGCTTCCTGCGCACCTTCCACGGCCCTTCCGGAGAGAGGCTCCGCTCAACGGTATGCTCCGAGACCGCCTCGAAGGTGTCCCATTCCAGGGTAATCTCGCCGAAACCGACCTTCCTGATACTCGGGGCGAGAGTCCTGGTGGAGAGGGGCATGGCTTCCACCTCCGCGGACATCGCGTCCGAGGCATAGGCTGACGGCATGTGCGCGGTGAGGGAGAAGGAATATTCCGTGCCGTTTTCCAGGTTTTCCCAGACATAGGGGCTTGTAACGTCTTCCCGGTCTTCGCCCAGGTATTTCAATTCTGATATGGTATACGACTCGGCGTAGGGTGCCGGGTCCCATGATATGGTCACCTGCCGGTTCCCGGGGGTCACGGAGAAGTTGGAGATGTCTCCGCCGTCCGCGGGTTTCACGATAGTTAACACCGCGGTGGTCACGTTCCCGTTCAGGTCGGCGGCGGTCACCTCGATGGTCCTGCTACCGGACAGAGTGGAGACGTCGAGGGCCTTGGAAAACACGCCGGCCGAATCGAGGTTGATGGTGCCCGATATCGCGGTCCCCGGCATCTCGTAGACGATCTCGTCGGCGACCTCCGTTATCCACGTGTCCGAGGATGAGTTCCGCACGTATCCCGAGAGGGTGACTGCCGTGGCATATTCGCTGTAGTTTCCCGGCGAGGTGACGGCAAGAAAGGGGCCGGCCGTATCCGGCGCCAGGGTGATCGAGCCGGTTCCCGTGTTGCCGTTTCGGTCCGTGGCGCTCACGACGATGGTGATCTGGCTGGTAAAGGAGGCGGTGGCCACGGAAAAGGTAAAGCTGCCGTCAGCGGCCAGGGTGAGTTCCGTGGTTTCCTCGTCATCGTCCTGCATGAAATAGGAGGCGACCGTGATAAAGGAAGAGCCGGATCTCTCTTCACCGTCGTTGTCATAATCGATGACCGTGCCGGAGACGGAGACGGCGGACTCGAAAACCGAACCCCCTTCCGGCGCGGTGAATACTATCTCCGGCGGCCGTGAGTCCTGGAGGACCGAGAGTTTTTCCGTATCAAAGGGAAGGGGACAGCCGGCTAGAAGAACCAGGATCACAAAAGCCGCAACAACCCCTAGTAGAAGATGGTTGCCTTTCATAATATAACCTTTTAAAGAATAACGCCGTCAGGAGAGGGTGCAGGTCCCGCTGATCCTGTATGTATGATGTAATGTACCATGGGTTTCTCCGGATATCCAATATTTTTTTTGCAGCCCCGGGCCTGATGGGTGGTATCGGCCGGGGGCATTAAGAAAACTTTTGACAAGGAGTGAAATACCATTGTATAATCTGCACATGAAAACGCCACACCCTTCTTCACTCACCCTGAAAACGAAAATCGGCTTCGGCATCTGTGATGTGGGCGGTAATCTCTTTTTTACCGTGATAGCCTTTCACCTGGCCATTTACCTTACCGATACGGTGGGTCTCGCGGCGGGTCTCATGGGAGTCGCCCTGCTTATCGGCAGAATCGTGGACGCCGTCACCGACCCTCTCATGGGGTACATCTCCGACCGGACGAAGAGCCGCTGGGGACGGAGGCGGCCCTATTTGTTCTTCGGGTCCATACCGCTGTTTCTCTTCATGGCCCTGATGTTCAGTACGCCGGCCTTGGAGTCTCAAAGGCAGTTGTTTATCTGGGTGGCTGTTACCTTCAGCCTGCTGTCTACCGCCTACACGGTGGTGAATATTCCCTACGGAGCCCTGACCCCGGAACTCACCCGGGATTTCCATGAACGCACCGTTTTAAACGGCTTTCGGATGAGTTTCGCCGTGGTGGGCACCCTTATCGGCGCCGGGGCCGCCCTGCCCATTATCGGACTCTTTCCCGATCAGCGGACGGGGTACAGCGCCATGGGCATTATCTTCGGCGCCGTGATGCTTCTCACCGCCTGGATTACGGTTTTCACGGTAAAGGAACCGGCGAGGGATGAGACCGCTGGTAAACCCTCCAAGGGAAACCCCTTGAAGGATTATACGGCAGCCTTTAAAAACATCCCATTCCTGCTGATCCTCATCCCCTGGGCACTGTTTATCACCGGGGTTACGGTTTTAAGCAGTATGCTGAAATACCTCTTCGACTACGTTATCCGGGACCCCGGCGGGGTAACCTTCGCCCTGCTGATTATGCTGGTATGCGCCCTGGCGGCTATTCCCCTCTGGGTCAAGATCGCCAAGAAGATAGGAAAGAAGCGGAGCTACATGATCGGCATGGGTATTCTCTCGGTCTGCGCCATGATTATCGCTTTCTTCTCCGACAAGGTCAGCACTTCGGGGCTCTATATCCTGATGGTCTTTGCCGGCATCGGGTTGTCCACCCACTACATCATACCCTACGCCCTGATTCCCGACGCGGTGGAGTGGGATGTCTTTAAGACCGGTATCCGACGTGAAGGCATCTATTACGGCCTGTGGACCTTTATCAGCAAGCTGGGGCAGGGGCTTTCGGGGCTTCTTATCGGTATTGTCCTTTCCGGCAGCGGTTACGTGGCCAATGTGGCGCAGGGGGAGAAGGCTATCCTGGGTATCCGGTTTCTCATGGGTCCCATTCCGGCGCTTATTTTTCTTGTCGGGATCGTGGTGCTGAAGTTTTATCCCATCACCGAGGAGGTGTACAATCGGAAGATGAGCGAGTCGGAAAAAACCGAGACCTGAAAAGCCTTCAGGCAGGAACTTTAAAAAAAAGGCGCTCATCTCTTTGTTTCTGGTTCCTGGAAGTATATAATATGAAGAGAAAAGGAGAACCGTCGTGAAAAAGATCTTTACCATTCTCTGTATAGCCTTCGCCGGAATGCTTGTCCTGTTTCTTCTCTCCGGCTGCCCTTACAGTTCCACTGTTCCTTTAGCTTCGCCCTCTGAGCCGGCAGACGCTATCCTCTACGGGAAATGGATATACGACTCCTGGGATGATAATCCCCAGTATTACCAGATAGAAAAAGTGGACGGAGTATCCTTTATTCTGGACAAATACACCTGGGACTCGGAAAGTGAAAGCTATATCCTGGATACGAAATATACCGGTTGGTTCACCACCATGGAGGATGTGCGATTCTTGAATATTGAAGATGTGGATAACCTGGGAATCTATTATTTCTATAAACTGGAGATGTCTTCCCCGGACACCTTCATCCTCCATGAAGTAACCGACAATATTGATGAAGAGTTCCACACTTCACAGGAATTATACGACTTTTTTGACACCTATAAAAATTTGAGTTTCTTCTATAATTCCGAGATAGAGACCTACAACCGGGAATAAGAAATCTTCGGGATTATAAAAATGGACACCCGACCTATCGGGTGTCCATACCTATAAAGAGTAAGATTAAATATCGTTACGTAAATTCAAATCGCATACCCGTCTGCAGGGGAATAAAAGAATCCGCGAATTTCTTTCGTAGTTCCGCCTGGGCGTTGAAACCAGTACAATGACCAGCGTAGACCGATTCAACCTTCAGGTCATGGAGAGCGTTCACGGTTTTTTGAATCCTTTCCATGGGAGCCTCCACCAGGTGCAGCCCGCCGATGATGGTGTTCACCCGCTTTATTCCGGAGAGCTCAAGGGAGTGTTTTGTAATATTTACAATACCCGCGTGACTACAGCCGGACAGAATGACCAGGCCTTTGTCCTCAAGAGCTGCTATCACGGAAATATCGTCCTTCATGGAATCGGAGACCAGACGGTTATCCTGATCGATGGTTTTCAAGGGGATGCCCACTTCCTCAAAGTCGGTCTGCCGGGGTACATACCCGGTGGTGGTAATGCCGGGCATCAGTTGCAGGGGGTCCGTCGTTAAAAAGAGGCGGCCTCCATTTTCCTCAATGGCGGTTTGTACATCCCCTGCCATAACACCCACGTGGCGAAGAAAGGGTTTTACGATAAAGTTCAGCCTGAAGAGGTCCGGGTGGGCTACCACGGGCAGGTCCTTCTTCCCGAGGGCTTTCAATATTTCCGCCAGCCCCTGGGTATGATCGTAGTGACAATGGGTCAGAACGATCATATCGATGGCTTCCGGGGGTAGTTCGAGGAGAGTCAGGTTATGCAACAGCGCTTCGGGGTGTTGGGCCACGTCTATCAGAATGTTTCGGCGAAAACCGTCTTTCTCAGCGGACACGTACAGGGAGATTCCGTGCTGACCCAGATAGGGACTTTCGTATAACACGGAGTCTTCCGCCGCTACGGTGACGGTTAGCCGATCCAGATAATCCATTTTTGACATAGGATTCCTTCCTTATACTACACTCTTTCCGTTTTAAGAGGTTTTCTTCCGTGGTTTAATCACCATCGATACAATCTGAAACACTACGATGGCGGCAACGGAGGGCACAAGCCAGGCTAAACCCTGCTTTCCTAAAGGCATGGCGGCGTTCATCTTGGAAAAGGGGTTGTCCACGATACCTAATCCTCCCAGGAAATCTCCCAGACTGAAGATAATAGCCACAATAACGCCGGCCTGGGTTGCCAGTTTGACCTTCCCGAAGTTGGAGAAAAGGACCATCAGGAGTATTACCACCAGGGCGGGGTAGATGAGCATGAGCCAGGGAACGGTGAAACCTACAATTTTTGCGAGACCGACAAGGCCAAGGAGAAATCCAATCAGGCTGCTGGCTCCTACAGTTATTTTATAAGGGATCTTCCCGCCGGTCATCTGTTCAAAGGTGTCCCCCGCCGCGGAGGTCAGGCCTACCGAGGTGGTAAGGCAGGCAAAAGCCAGAATGACGCCGAAGGCTATCTTTCCGAAGTACCCTAGTAGCCCTTCGGCTATTTTCACCGAAAGATCGCCGATCTGAGCAAGGGGGAACATACTACCGGAAGATGCCCCCAGGAAGGTAAGACCGGTGGAAGTCAGAAAGAGGCCGACGGCGGCCACAATGCCTATTTTCACGATATTCGCGCTTCGGGACGCGGTATCCTTAAGTCCCCGCATCTTTAACTCGTTAATGATCCAGAGCCCGAAAATAGAAGCCCCCAGGGCGTTCATGGTGTTGTATCCGTTGAGGATACCGTCGCTGAAACCGGTGGAGGACCCCACAGGCGGTACTTTCGCCAGGGGAGTAAAGATCCCCTTGATAATGAGAATCACCATAAAGATGATGAGAACCGGAGCGAGGTATTTTCCGATTCGGTCGATTACCTTGGCCCGGCTGTAGGCGAAGTAAAAATTAAGAGCGAAATATACCAACAGGGTCGCCCAGAGCGGAATAGATGGAAAGAACTGAGCCACCGCCATCTCATGGGTAGCCGAGCTGACTCGGGGCAGAATAAAAATCGGACCCATAATCAAGACAGCGATAATCGTGTACACCGTGGCGAAACCTTTGCCCAGGACCATGGAAGTTAATCCATACAGGGAATTATTCTGCCTGGACACGGCCAGGTAAGCCACAAAAACCAGAACGCTGTTTACCACCCCGTATCCCAGGGCGGCTATGAACCAGGCGTTGCCGGCACCCCGCCCGAGAATAGCGGGGAAGATCGTATCACCAACGCCAAAGTGGCCGGTGAAGACTGCGGCGGATACGATGAGCACCGCGCCCAAGGGAAGGCTTTTGATTTGTTTTTCACTCATATTTTTCTCCTTAGCGGGAGTGTATAGTGAGAATATGTTCATAGTCAATCAAAAAATTCCGTGAGTTTTTTTGATTCTTTCTTCTGTCTCTTCTCTCTTTTTGATCAACCGGGTATACTCGTCAGCCGATGAGGGGATTACGAATTTTTCGATCATCAGCCGCCGACACGAAACCTCAAGGCGCCACCCGGGGCATCCTGCTTCTGGGTACGCCCCTTCTCTTCGGACAGATTACCCACTATCTGCATCAGATAGCTGACAGCGCCATGCTGGGGCATTACGGGGAAGGCAGTCTGGAACTCGGGGCCATCGGTATCGCCGGTTTGTTTACCTGGATACTCAACACCTTTCTCTGGCCCCTTTCCTCGGGAGTGCAGGCCATCACCAGCCGCAGATTCGGCAGGCAGTCAGTCGCCAAGGATGATGAGAGCGCCGTTCATACCGGGGAAGCCCTGGATAACGGCCTGGTCACCGCTTTGTATGCCTCGATGCTTGCTTTAGGTGTAAGCTTTCTTGCTCGGCCGGTGCTGAAGTTCTTAATCAGCGATCCTCGGATTCTGGAACTCTGTCTTCAGTATATCGCCGTCATGCGTTTTGCCCTTCTTCCTACGGGAGTCTTCTTCGTCCTCCAGGGTTTTTTCAGTGCCGTTAATAAAACCAGCTATGTGATGTATTCCGGTATACTGAGCAATCTGGTGAATATCGCCCTGAACTGGGTTCTGATCTTCGGACACCTGGGGTTCCCAGCCCTGGGAATCCGGGGTGCCGCTTTAGGGACTGCTTTATCCAGTCTGGTCAGTATGGTTTATCTCTGTTGGATCCTGGTCTTCCGGGGATACAATAAAAGATACCGGTTGTTCACCTTCCGCCATCTCTCCGGAATCCTGCAAAAGGATATTGTCCGGGTAGCCCTTTTCCCGGGGATCCAGAATGTCGTCGCCCTGGCCATCTTTATGATTTACCAGACCATTATCGAAGGTTATTCCACCGTGTACCTGGCGGCAACCCACGCGCTTTTTTCGTTTATGCGTCTGAATAAAACCATCATCGGCGGATTCGCCCGGGCAGCGGGAATCCTGGTAGGGAACGCCCTGGGGCGAAAGGACCGGGAAGAAGCCCGGCGGATCGGCCGGGCCGCCGCTCTGGTCGGCACCACCGTGGCCTTCGTCTTGGTGGCGGTGAGCCTTCTGGCCCGGGGGTTGATCGCCCGGTTTTTCACTAACGATCCGGCGACCCAGGAGGCCATCGGCAGGGCGGTTCTTTTTTTCGTAGGCTTCTATTTTATCGAGTCCGTGGGATTCACCTTCGAGATGATCTTCATCGCCAACGGCTACGGCCGCTGGGTACTCTTCAGCGAGTCTTCCACCAATCTTCTCTTTATCCTCGGCGCTACCCTCTTATCCCGCTACCTGTTCCCGGACCGTATCGTCTTAGCCTGGCTCAGCTTCGGGCTCTACCAGATCTTCCACGCCTTTTTCATGATTCTGGGGTACTTCAGGGGCCGGTGGCTGGACGTGGAAGTGGAACGGGAGAAAAGCTGATTCATCCTTCGCCTTCCAGTTCGAACTGGCTGTTGTACAGCTCGGCGTAATGCCCCCCGGCGGCCAGGAGTTCGGCGTGATTTCCCTGTTCAACCATGTCCCCGTCCTTCATAACCAGAATGAGATCGGCGTTTCTGATGGTAGAGAGCCGATGGGCGATGATGAAGGAGGTCCGGCGGGCCATCAGGCGGTCCATGGCCTTTTGAATGAGAACTTCGGTCCGGGTGTCCACCGAACTGGTGGCTTCGTCGAAGATCAGCATTTTGGGGTCTGCCAGGATAGCCCGGGCGATGGTGAGAAGCTGCATCTGTCCCTGGGACAGGTTGTTGGCTTCTTCGTTGATCACCATGTCGTAGCCTCCGGGGAGGGTGCGGATAAAGTGATCCGCGTGAGCGGTTTTCGCCGCCTCGATAACCTCCTCGTCCGTGGCTTCGGGGCAGCCGTAGCGGAGGTTCTCCATGATCGTGCCGTTGAAAAGCCAGGTGTCCTGCAGCACCATGCCGAACATCCTGCGCAGGTCTTTTCTCCTGTAATCCCGGATATCCTTTCCGTCCAGGAGAATCTCACCGCTGTGAACATCGTAGAACCGCATCAGGAGTTTTACCACCGTGGTTTTCCCGGCGCCGGTGTGTCCCACCAGTGCCACCTTGTGCCCCGGTTCCGCCACGGCTGAAAAACTGTTGATGATGATTTTCTCAGGGTTATACCCGAATTGTACCTTCCGGAATTCCACCCGTCCCTGAAAACTATCCGCTGACTCGGGTGTGTCGGTTTCGGGAACCTGTTCATTCTCGTCGAGGAATTCGAAGACCCGCTCCGCCGCTGCGGCGGTCTGCTGCAGCACGTTGGAAATGTTTGCCAACTGGGCGATGGGCTGGGTAAACTGCCGGACATACTGAATAAAGGCCTGGATATCCCCCACGGTGATAACCTTTCGTACCGCCAGGTATCCCCCCAGGATACTCACGGCCACATAAGCCAGGTTTCCCACGAAGGTCATGATCGGCATCATCAGTCCCGATAGAAACTGGGATTTCCAGGCGGATTCATAGAGGGTATCGTTCAGGCCGTCAAAGGTTCGGATACTCTTTTCTTCACCGTTAAAAGACTTTAGCACGACATGCCCGCCGAAAGCCTCTTCCACATGGCCGTTGATATGACCGATATATTCCTGCTGCCGGCGGAAGTGCTTCTGGGACTGTTTAATGATTGCCCGCACAATGGCCAGGGAAACCGGAAGAATGACCAGGGCAACCACCGTCATCAACGGGCTGATGGAAAACATCATCACCAGTACCCCCAGGAGGGTAGCCGTAGAGGTGACGATCTGGGAGAGGCTCTGGCTGAAGGTGCGGCTGACGGTATCCACATCATTGGTGATCCGGGAGAGAACCTCCCCGT
This sequence comes from Spirochaetales bacterium, assembly GCA_016932135.1. Lineage (GTDB taxonomy): Bacteria > Spirochaetota > Spirochaetia > JAFGDJ01 > JAFGDJ01 > JAFGDJ01. The sequence goes on from JAFGDJ010000218.1 coordinate 16,781, forward strand.
GGCTGGTGCCGTCGAAGTACCCCAAGGGCATACGGTTGATCTTTTCTTCCATGTCCCGGCGGAAGCGATAGGTTATTTTCGCCGAGATCCCCGCCATGATCCACCCCTGAACGTACTGGGCCCCGGCGGAGAACAGATACAGAGCGAGAACAGTGAGAAGAATTGTGCCGATGGCTGCCATGTCAATGCCGCCGGAGCCGCCCAGTCTGGCCATAACCCCTTGAAACAGGAGCGTCGTCGCCCGGCCGAGGACCTTGGGACCCAGGATAGCGAAAACCGTGGACACCGCGGCAATAAGCAGGACCGCGATGATAGACACTTTAAAGGCTCCCAGATAAGAGGAGAGTTTGCCCATGGTTTTCTTGAAATCCCGGGGTTTATCCCCCGGTATTCCATGGCCGTGCCCCATGGGTCCCCCGCCCATGGGGCCCCGGCGCATACCCCCCGGTGGGCGGCGGAATTCCTTATCCCTGTTACTCATACTGCTGCCGTCGCTCATGATAATTCCTCCAGGCTCAGCTGACTGAAGGCTATCTCCCGATAGGTTTCGCAGCTTTTCATCAGGTCCTCGTGGGTACCCCGGCCGACGACGCGTCCGTCTTCCAGAACGATGATCTGTTCCGCTTTTTTCACCGTGGAAATTCTCTGGGAAACGATGATCACTGTGCTGTCGCCGGTACGCTCCTTCAAGGCCCTTCTCAAGCGGGCGTCGGTTCGGTAATCCAGGGCGGAGAAGCTTTCGTCGAAGATATACACCGGCGGCGCCTTGACCAGTGCCCGGGCTATGGAAAGGCGCTGTTTCTGCCCACCCGAGAGGTTCGATCCCCCTTGGGAGATCATGGCGGCCATTCCTTCTTCCCGGCTCTTTAAGAGATCCTCGCCTTGCGCCACCTTTAAAGCTTCTTCTAAAAGAGTTTCGTCGGCATCATCCCTGCCGTAGCGGAGGTTGTCGGCCAGGGAGCCGGTAAAAAGGGTAGCTTTCTGGGGGATGTAACCGATTTTTTCTCTCAGGTCGTGCCGGGTAATCTCCCGGATATCCCGGCCCCCAAGGCGGATAGACCCTCCGGTGACGTCGTAGAACCGGGGAATGAGGTGCACCAGGGTACTCTTTCCGCATCCCGTAGACCCGATAACGGCAGTGGTTTCCCCTGGGCGGGCGGTGAAACTGATATCGTGGAGCACATCCTCCTCCGCCGAGGGGTAGCGAAAAGAAACATGGTCGAACTCTAAGGTCGGTTCAAAGGGCTCTGAAAAAGGCAGGGGTTTCTGAGGGTCCCGGACGGTTGGTTCTGTTTCCAGGACCTCCGCCACCCGGTCGGCCGAAACGGCGGCCCGGGGGATCATGATGAACATCATGGAGAGCATAAGGAAGGCCATGACGATCTGCATGGTGTACTGCAGAAAAGCCATCATGTCTCCCACCTGCATAGAGGATGAGGCGATTTCCCCGGCTCCCACCCAGATAACCAAAATGGAAAGACCGTTCATGATAAGCATCATCAGCGGCATCATGATCACCATGACCCGGTTGACGAAAAGCAGGGTATCGGTCAGTTCGCTGTTGGCCCGGTCGAACCGCTGTTCCTCCTGTTCCTGCCGGTTGAAGGCCCGGATAACCAGCATGCCCGAGAGGCCTTCCCGGCTCACCAGGTTGAGCCGGTCCATGAGTTTCTGCAGGGTCTTGAACTTCGGCACCGCCACTTTGTAGACCACCAGGGCCAGCAGGCTCAACACCCCTACGGCGGCGGCGATAATCCACCACATGGAGGAGTTCTTGCTCATGGCTCGAAGGACCCCGCCTACCCCGATGATCGGGGCGTAAAAAACCATGCGGATCATCATGATCATCACCATCTGAATCTGCATGATGTCGTTGGTGGATCGGGTGATGAGAGAGGCGGTGGAGAAGGTGTCCATCTCCCGGCTGGAAAAGCTCTGTACCCTGCAGAAGATCGCCGAGCGGAGGTCCCGGGCCAACCCCGCGGCGATCCGGGCGGAGAGAAACCCCACCAGGATGGTGCTCAAAGCCGCCACCAGGGTTAAGAGCAGCATAACGCCGCCGGTGGAAAGAATATACCGCGTTTGAATTCTTTGGATATCCATCCCCAGGGCTTCGTATTCCGCCGCCACGAAACGCACCGCCGCCTGGTTGAGGGAGCCGGGTCCCAGGTTTGTTAGACTGGCAGTGGCGGTGTCGATCATTTTCAGGCGGGCTTCCGTAGGTAAGGCTTTAAGCATGTCCAGGGGCGACACTCCTTCCGGAAGACTCGGGAGGGCTGTCCCGAAACCTTCGGACGGTGGAACACCACTTTTCATGGCTTCTTTCCCTTCCAGAATCATCCCCACCGCCAGGAAAGCCTTTGCCATGGCCGGTTCCAGTTCTTTCACCTCTTCGGGGGTGAGTTCTTTTAAGCGGTATGAAGCCATGCCGTTCTCGGCGGTCTCCGGGGTATAGGCATCTTGAACCTTCAGCCCTTCGTCTTCAGTCATGAACAAGAGAAGCCTTTCCATCTGCTCGGCCCGCAGGGCTTTTGCCAGAGAGCTCTCGATGCCCCCCTGCTGAATCCCCACGTTGACAATCCGGGACATGTAATCGGGCAAGGCCAGATCGGCATTGGCCTGAAGAAACAGCAGAGCGACGGCCAGAAGAAGCATGAGAAGATAGGGTTTCAGGTATTTTTTTAGTCGTAACATGAGGCTGTAACTCTCCGAACGCCTTTTTACTTCGGCAGGATTGGGTTAGAACAAATATGCCTAGGGACACAGGGAGGAGTCAAGAAAAAAGGAATTCGGGCGAAGTCTTTTGATACTATGCATGTACTACTAAGGGTGATTGCGTTTCCTGGATCCTGGCCAGGACCCTGAACACAAAGCTTCTGTACAAAGGAAAGGATTTTACCGGGACGGATATACCGTTGGCCTTGAGGTCTTAAGAGGGCTTTCCGCCGCCGCGAACCGGACGGGGAAAGTTATTCCAGGAGTCCTTCCAGCAGCAGGGAATACAGTTCCTCCTGGCTCAAATTCCCGTCATAGATCCGCAGGTCGTCCATCCAGCCGGTGAAGAAAGCCCCCGCCTCTTCCGTACCCGCGGCCGGATTCACCCGTTCCGCCCCGAGGTAGAAATACAAGTCGCCGGTATCCCAGCTCAGGTTTCCCTGTTCCAAGGGGCCCGCCGCGTGACTGCCGTCCACGGAGATAACTATACCCTTGGGGGTGCTCATCACCACCAGGTGGTGCCACTGTTCGTTTACCAGGTTGTAGCCTGCCTCCTGGGACCGGTCGGCATAATGAAAGTTCAGGACGTGGGGGGTATAGCTATAGGCTCCCGCGGCAATCCTTAAGGCCCAGCCGTCGTTCACGTCGCCGTAGCGGCCGCAGCCGAGGAGGGTGCCTTCGGCTTCCTGGGCTTTGAACCAGAGGGACAGGGTTGTCCGGCTCAAGGAGGTGAACTTTCCCGGCGCAGGATCGGGAAGGGCGAGGTAGTCGGACAGGCCGTCGAACCGTAAGGCTGCGTCGGAATTCCCGAACCGGTCGGCGGCGTAATTTCCGGGGCTGCCGCCGAGGTCTCCGGTGCCGCCTTCAAAGAGGTATTCGGCCAGAAGATCGGCGGTGGGGATTTCGGCGCTCACATCGATGTAGAGATCGTTCTCCGGGTCGAAGGGATTATCCAGGACCGGGGAAAGGCGGAACAGGCCGTCGCAGGAAAAAAGTTCGAGACAAAGAAAGAAAACGAAAAGACGTCGTAACGGTTTCATCGCTTCACTCCCGGCCGAACCACAGAACCGACCCGGTGACGGTTCCGGCGACTCCCAGACCCGTGGCCACGGCTGATGAGAGAAGAAGGATGTTTTTCTTTCTGAAAGCCGTCAGGTATGCTTCCTTGTACTCCTCCAGGTGGGGTATGTCGGCCAGGTAGTAGTTGTCGTGGGCTATCCAGAGTTCATCGTTGTTGTATTCCGCTGTGGCCATCCACAGGACGGCGCTGCCCAGGGTGACCCCGACCCCGCTGAAGAAGGTGATGATGCCGGCCCGTTCCCGGGACGACCGGGGTTGCTTTTCGATCCCGGCAACAACCTCTTCAGAATGTAGGTCGCCGAAAAAATCGGCCGAGAAGGTTTCCACCAGGGACGGGATGACATCGTAGGCTTCTTCCATGGATCTGAACTGTTCCCGGCCGGTGTTGACGATCCGGGCGGTAGCCACATCGATCATCTGCACGTTGATGGAATATACCTTTCCCAGCCTGATGACCGATCCGTAAACCATGTACTCCAGGCTGAGGATCTGCCCCACCTCCACGGCGCAGGAAGAGTCGGTACAGCCGGAAAGCTGGAAGTCCATCTCTTCCAGGAGGCTTTCCACGTTTTTCCGGTCCACGATGTCGAAGCGGCCGTTTCCAACCAGTTCCGAGGTGAAGATCTCTCCCACCGCCTCGGCTTCGACTTCGGAGACATCCCTTGCTTCAAAATCGAGAATGCCGAGGCGGGGTTTATCATTGCCGAAAATGTCAACAGAGAGCAAAGCAAAAAGGAGAAGAAAAAAAGGAGATATAATTCTTTTCATACACTGCTCCTTGAAGGCTTTGAGCAGCTACAGATATCGGTTATCCCGATTCAAAGCCGGGGTGGTATTCCTCGTTACATCGATTTTTCTATATAAAGAGCCGCTATTTCATCTTCTGTTAAAGCCTTGCTGTATATACGAAGATCGTCAATATAACCGGAGTAGAAATCACCAACTTCATCAGGGTTCCAGTCGTAGTTTGTATAACGAGCACCGATAAAAAAGTACTGCTCCGCTTCAATGGGGTATGTGATTTCTCGTGTATCGATAGTTTCATATTCATTCAGTTCGTTATTCCAGCCATAACTGCCGTTTAAACCGTCGAGATAGAAGGTTATTTCGAAGTCTGTATTCATAATGACGGCGTGGTGCCATTCGCTGTCTGTGAAACCGCTTATGGATACGGTTTCTGTTCCTCCCGCAGTTGTGAAATGAAAGCTGGATGAACTGAATAAAAGGCTCCAGCCTCCACTGCCATGGTAGCTTGAATGACCCAGGATTGCCATATCGTCACCGCCGTTTGTTTTAAACCAGAATGAGATTGTCTTGGGGACGGTGGCACTGAATTTCCCCAGATCTGGATCGGGAACTACTAGATAATCGTTAGATCCATCAAAAATCATTGCACCTAGGTCTATACCGAAGCGGTCGGCGGCATATGTATCCGCGACTCCTGTTAAATGAAGTCCGTTTCCACTGCTGTCCTGTCTAGTGTTGTTGAAGAGGTACGCTGCCTCGAGTCCTTCGGTTGGGATGGCTTCCGGAATACTGTAATCCGGATTATCCGGGTCCCACCGGTTGTCCAGGGTTGGCCGAATCTGCCACAGATAGTCTGAGCACGATGCAAGGATACTAAAAAGGATGACTGCAATGGCTATTAGAATTTTTTTCATGTCTAATACTCCACCGAAAGGTATGCTCCACCGGGTATCGGCAGAACTCTGAAAGCTACGGGGGCGGGGCTTGCCGCCGGTTGTTCCGAATTATCCGGTCCAAACCAGAACAAAGATCCGGTAATTATTGCCGCTCCCCCCAGGACCGATGCACCTAAAGCGGAGAAAAGCCATAGGTTCTTCTCCGCCAGCTCATCAATGTATGCTTGCTTAAGGCTTTCGTAATTGAAGTAGTTCGATGCGCTATAGAAGGTATACGCTTCATGGGCCTGGTAGGCCTGATTATCAGCTTCTATCCACAGGAATACACTTCCCCCTCCGACGGCAATACCGCTGAAAAAAGCTGCCATGCCGATCTTCTGTCGCCGGGTAAGCTTTTTCCCCGCATCCGCCGCCGTCACCGGTTCTTTATAGGTTCCCCCGCCGAAGGTCCCCACAAAGGCTTTCACCAGTTTCGGAATGATGTCGTAGGCTTCTTCGATGGATTTGAACTGTTCCCGGCCGGTATTGACGATCTGGGCGGTGCCGACATTGATCATCTG
>JAFGDJ010000030.1 GCA_016932135.1 Spirochaetales bacterium
AAAAGAGCTGGGGGAAATTTCCAGCTACCCCCCGGGGTACAAGGAAAACGGCGCGGTTTTCTGCCACAACAATCCCTGGGTCATCATGGCGGAAACCCTGCTCGGTCGGGGTGATAGGGCCTTTGAGTATCACCGGGCCATCTGTCCCGGCTATTACGAAGAATACACGAAGCTCCATAAGCTGGAGCCCTATGTATACGCCCAGATGATCTCCGGAAAGGCTTCACCCCTGCCGGGGGAAGCGAAAAACTCCTGGCTCACCGGCACCGCTTCCTGGAGCTTCTTCGTCTTCACCCAGTACATCCTGGGTATCCGTCCGGGTTTCGAAGGGCTTATCATTGATCCCTGCATCCCCTCTTCCTGGGAGGGTTTTACCCTAACCCGGCGCTTTCGGGATGCCACCTACAGGATTACCGTGAAAAACCCCGATCACCTGTCCAGAGGCGAGGTATCCATCAGGATAAACGGTGAAGCCGTGGAAGGAAACCGGCTTCCTCCGGGAAAGCCCGGTGAAGTGGTGAAAGTGGAGGCGGTAATCAGGACAAGGAAGGATTCATGAACTTCCCGGAAGATTTCATCTTCGGTTTCGGCACCTCATCCTATCAGATAGAAGGGGCGACGGAGGAAGACGGCCGGGAACCTTCCATCTGGGACACCTTCTGCGCCCGCCCGGGGACCATTCAGGACGGCTCTTCGGGACGGCATGCCTGCGACCACTACCATCGTTACAGGGAAGACGCGGCGCTTTTACAGAGCCTTTCCGCCGACGCGTACTGTTTTTCCATTGCCTGGCCCCGGGTGATGAAAGGAAACCGGATCAACCCCGCCGGGTTTGATTTCTACAGCCGCCTGGTGGACGAATTATTATCCCGGGGTATCCGGCCCTTTGCAAAACTCTACCACTGGGACCTGCCGGAGTCCCTGCAAAGCCAGGGTGGCTGGGTCAGCCGGGATACCTCCCTGCGTTTCGCCGACTATACAGACCAGGTGACCCGGGTCCTGGGCGACCGGGTGAAAGACTGGATCAGCCATAACGAGCCCTGGTGTGCCGCCTTTCTGGGGATGTATCTGGGTCTCTTTGCCCCCGGTTACGGCACTCTTTCGGAAACCCTCTCGGCAGCCCATCATATTCTCCTTTCCCACGGCCTGGCGGCTGATCCGGTGAGATCCAACGTGACCGGAGCCGCCTATGGTATCGGACCGAATTATATCCCCGTGTACCCGGCCTCCGACACCGAGGGAGATCGCTCGGCGGCAACACGTTTCGACGGATACTTCAACCGCTGGTTTTTCGATCCGGTCTTCGGGAAAGGATACCCTGCGGATATGGTGGAATACTACAAAAAAGACATGCCCGACATCCGGGATGGGGATATGGAACGTATCGCCGTTCCCCTGGATTTCCTGGGAGTGAACTACTATAACGCCCTGGTGGTAGCCGACGATCCGGGAGGTCCCCTGCCGGAAGCCCGGAGCGTTCCCATGGAAGGGGTGGAGAAAACCGCCGACCGGGAGATCTACCCCCGGGGACTCTTCGACACCCTGGATACCATCCATAAGACCTATAAACCGAAGAATATCTATATCACCGAAAACGGCGCCGCCTTCGATGACAGTGAACCGGTAGACGGTGTGGTGGATGACCGGGGCCGCAGGGCCTTCCTGCGGGATCACCTGGCCGTGGCCTCCGAAGCCCTGGCAACGGGGATACCGGTAAAGGGCTTTTTCGTCTGGTCCCTCCTGGATAACTTCGAATGGGCCTCGGGATACACCCTGCGTTACGGAGTTGTTCATGTCAATTTCTCAGATCAGACCCGTACCGTAAAGAACAGCGGTTACATGCTCCGGGACATCTTCCGTTCTCACCGGCTGGAAACGTCCTGACAAAAGCCCCCCTCGGTTGCCCACCCTTCCTTTCCGTAGTATAGTACAACAGAAATCAGGAGGCTTTCATGGAACACCGATCCGTCCGCGCGATCTTTCGGCTCAGCATTTTCCTTCTTCTTGTGCTTTTACTATCCGCATGTCTCGCTATGCCTCCCCAGGAAGTTACCCGGGCGGGGATTCCCCTGGATCCCCTGGTGGAAACCGGCGTTTTGGACAACGGTTTGACCTGGTACATCCGCAAGAATGCAGAACCGGAAAATAGGGCATCCCTTCGGTTGGTGGTCAATGCCGGTTCGATCCTGGAAGAGGACGATCAGCGGGGCCTGGCCCATCTGGTGGAACACATGGCCTTCAACGGCACCGAAAACTTCGAGAAACACGAACTCATCGATTACCTGGAATCCATCGGTATGGCCTTCGGACCGGAGATAAACGCCTATACCGGCTTCGATGAAACCGTCTACATGCTGGAAATTCCTACGGATAACCGGGAAATCATCGAAACCGCTTTCCAGGTTTTAGAGGATTGGGCCCATCTTATCTCCTTTGAAGAGGAAGAAATTGACGCCGAAAGGGGTGTGGTTCAGGAAGAATGGCGCCTGGGCCGGGGCGCTCAGGGACGCATTCTGGACGCCTACCTGCCGGTGCTGCTGGAGGGTTCCAGATACTCAGAAAGGCTCCCCATAGGGAAGATGGACGTGGTCATGGGAGCCCCCTATGATAGGATCACCGATTTCTATCATACCTGGTACCGTCCCGACCTGATGGCCGTTATCGCCGTGGGAGATTTTGATACCGCTTTCTTGAAAGAACTTATAAAGAAACATTTTTCTTTCAAAGGACCGAAACTGTCCGTGGAAAGACAATACTATCAGGTCCCGGAACATCGGGAAACCAAAGCCCTGGTTATCCGCGACCCGGAACTTCCTTCAGCCCAGGTGGAATTAACGGTGAAGCATCCCCCCGGAAGCTATCGCACCGAGGACGATTACAGAACCTATCTGGTGCAATCCTTATCCTTCTCCATGTTCAACGACCGGCTGGCGGAAAAGGCCCGGGAAACCGATCCTCCCTTCGTGGCGGCTTCAGCGGGTTCCAGCACCTTTCTCCGGTTCCTGGAACTGGAATCCTATTCCGCCGTAACCGACGTGGCTTCGGTACTCAAAGCCGTGGAGGTCCTGGCGGAGGAGATCCGGGCGCTGAAAGAGCTGGGGTTCACCCGCACGGAACTGGAGAGAAAAAAAGCCGAGTATCTCAGGTTCATTGAAAACGCCTATCGTGAACGGGATAACCTGGATTCATCCTCCCTGGCGGGAGAACTGACGGAGTATTATCTGAAGGATATCTTTATGCCGGGGATCGACGAGGAATACCGGCTGTTCAACCGAATGATACCGGAGATAACCCTGGCAGAAGTTAATCGACGAGCAGAAGAATTATTCCCTCAGAAAAACAGAGTGTTGACGGCAATCCTGCCCGAAGACGGACCGGTAATCGACAAGGATGATCTTCCGGCAGCGGTGAAACGGGGCGAGACAGCCCCGCTTACAGCCTACGAAGACGAGAGCCTGGAAACTCCCCTGGTTGAAAAAGCTCCCAAAGCGGGAAAAGTGATCGCCACGGAAGACCTGGAGAATCTGGACGCAACCCTTCTTACTCTGTCCAACGGCGCCAGGGTGATCCTCAAGCCCACGGATTTCCGGAACGACGAAATACTTTTCGAAGCCTTCAGCCCGGGAGGACTTTCTCTGGTGGAGGATGAAGACTATGTCTCCGGGCAGTACGCCCCCCTGCTGCTCACCGAAAGCGGTTTAGGAAACTATACTGCCGTGCAGCTTGAAAAACGCCTGGCGGGGCTGGATGTGCAGGTGTCCCCGTATATCGGTGACCTGGGAGAAGGCCTTTCAGGCGGAGGGTCTCCCGAACATCTGGAAGAAATCTTTCAGCTGATTTACCTCCATTTTACGGCTCCCCAATTCCGCCAGGAAGCCTTTCAGAACGTCACCAATCGTCTAGCCTCCCTGGTGAGCCGTCGGGAACTGGACCCGGATACCGTCTTCAGCGATACCCTCAACGACCTGGTGACGGCCGGAGACTTCCGATCAAAACCCCTGACCACCGAGAGGCTTGAACTGATTGACCTGGACCGCTCTCAGGCGGTCTACCGGGATCGGTTCGGCGATCCCGGGGATTTTACCTTTGTTTTTGTTGGAAGCTTTGATACCCGGCGGATCACTCCACTCCTGGAGACCTGGATTGCCTCCCTGCCGGCGAAAGATACCGACGAAACCGTCCTCGACCGGGGCATGCGCCCTTATTACGAGGGGATCGAGGCGGTGGTTGAACGGGGAACCGAGGATAAAGGCCGGGTAGGCCTGGCCTTTGCCGGAGAACTGGATACCTGGGAAAAAGCTACCGAAGCCGTCACGGGAGCCCTGGAATCGGTACTGGACATCACCTTGCGGGAGAAAATCCGTGAGGAACTCTCCGGAACCTACGGAGCCTCCGTGCGTATCTCAGCCTTTCCCCTTCCCTATCCGGGGTACACCTCGGTGATCCACTTCGGCTGCGACCCCGATCGTTCCGAGGAATTAACCGGAGAAGTTCTGAAGGTGATCAAAACTCTTCAGGACGGCGATATCCCTGAGGAAACCCTCCTGAAGGTGAGGGAACACTACCGCCGCCAATACGAAGAGGGAATGAAACGAAACAATTTCTGGCTCAATCATCTAACCGGGGCTCTGAGGTGGGGGATGGACCTGGAGCCCGCCATAACGCCGGAAGAGTACGCTACCCTGGTGACCGGCGAGGCGGTGGCCAAGGCGGCAAGAGAAGCTCTGCCGGTGGAAAGATATGTCCGGGTCTTCCTGCTGCCGGAAAGGGTTCCTGCCCAACCTTAAGGTTTGGCAGGTCCAAAAAGGGCTTTCATTAGATTCGCCGCTCCTTTTTCCATCTCCCGGGAGGCGTCGTTAAACCGCTGCCCTGAAAGGATGCCCAGGCCGCTGTTGGCGGTATCCTGGATCACGTCGGCCAAAAGGCGCAGGTAGGCGTTTCGGTTCACGCCTCCCGTGGAATCGGGCAGCAGCAGGGTTCTCAAACCTAGAGACACGGCAAGACGATCGAGCTGCTTCATGGCCACGGGAAAAAGTTTTTTCACGAAAAGAAAGTACCGCCGGTGATACTGCTCATCCTTCTCCAACAGGAAACCGATCTGCCGCCGCCGGTCCCGGACGACTCTGCCGCCATCTTTCCTCAAAGGAATGAGCTCCTTGAAAAGCTCCGACACGGGCTTAGAGAGCATGAGCCGGTAGAGGGCGTAATAGTAGAGGACCAGGGCGGCGGTGTAACGCATATAACGGTCCCGGTAGTGCCGGGACCCGGCGAAGACCTTCAAAAATCCCGTGGCCGCGGTATCGGGGCTGCCCTTTCTGATGCCCTGGAGAGCCGGTGAGAAAAGGCGGTCCTTTTCCAGCAGGTCCTCGGAGGCGGAGATGAGGGCTTGCCGGGCCGATAGGCCTGCTTGATACACCCGGTCCCCGGCAAGATGCTTGAGGAAACCGAGAACCGCCTCCCGTGCCGGAGGGGGTAATTCCTCTCCCGCCGAACGAAAGGCTTCCAGATATTTCAGGGTTTCTTCAGGATTCAGAGTCTGAGAGGCTGCTCCCCTTCTGGAGACATGATACCGGAGCAGCTTGGCCGTCACAGGATCGAGACTCCCGTTTAACGGGGCGCTCATGACGATCTGTTCGTTCAGATTATCCAACCCGCCGATCAGTCGGTTCAGCACCGGTAAAGCCACCGGGAGCCCTCCTTTCAGCAGGTTGAGGGATGGGTCCTCCGGCACGAAAGCCAGATCCCGTAAAAGAGTCTCACCCCGGCGGATCTGCAGCGGTGGTTCCACAAAACGGTTGTAATTCGATGCCACGGCCCGGGTATTGAAGGTTCCCGCCGGATCGACCCGGTATCTGTTGTGCCAGAGATAAATACGCAAGGAAGGGTGGATATTCAAAGCCGCCCGGATATACCCCCCGGCGGAGACATGGCTGGTGGGTTCAGGATTCACCACCACCAGGAGATTCTGTACCAGGGGCAGAAAGTCCAGGTTTTCTTCCCGGCCGATCCCGGCCGGCAGGTCCAGGACAAGAATATCGTACCTTTCATTCAGTTCCCGGGAAAAATGCCTGAAAAGAAGATCCCTGATCTTTCCGCTCTGCCCTGGAGCGGTTTTCGAGGCGGGGAAGAGAATATCCAGCCGAGGCAACACCTCGAGGCGGCAGGCGTCAAAATCGGGCGGGGTATCTTCAGGCCCCCAGGCGACCTGCTCTTCCGGGGTATGAATGTCCAGAATCACCGCGATATCGGAAAGAGGGTCCAGGTCTCCCAGGGCCACCCGCATTCCCTGACGGGCGAAGCAGATAGCCAGGTTAACCGCCGTGGTGGATTTTCCCACCCCGCCCTTACCCGATCCTACTGCCAGGATTTTTCTTGCCGGAAAGGATGAACTAATTTGAACCGTGTCTCTCTGCTTCATAGTCTCAGTATTTTGTACCCCTTCCGGCGGCTTTAAATCAAGGGGAATGAAAGTTGTTTTCCCCAAGCCGGGACTCCTGGTGTATACTACAAGATGAAAGGAGGGCTTCATGCGTCGTTATGTGCATACCTATTCCATCCTCGGAAGGGATGATGAAACCGGACTCATGGGTGGTGCGGTCCAGAGCCATTACTTCTGCGTGGGCTCCGGTGTACTCTGGGCTGAGGCCGGCGTGGGGGTTGTGGCTACCCAGTCCCTGGTAAACTTCGAGATCGGCCGATCGGGGTTGCATCTTCTCTCCCTGGGGTACAGCCCCGACGGGGCCATGGGAACCCTGCTGGCCTCCGATGACGGCCGGGAACACCGACAAACCGCCTTTCTCGATGCTTCCGGACGCTTTGCCGTGCATACCGGGAACAAGTGCATCCGGGAGGCGGGGCACGCCGTGGGAAGGAACTGCTGTGTCCAGGCCAACATGATGAAAAACGACACCGTTCCCGGAGCCATGAAAGAGGCTTTCGAAACGACCGGCGGCTCTTTGGATCGTCGACTCCTGGCAGCCCTGCAGGCCGCCCAGAACCAGGGTGGGGACATCCGGGGCATGCAGTCAGCCGCCATGGTTATTGTACCGACCAGGAAAACCGGCAGACCTGAAACGGACAAGCCCCTGGATCTGCGGGTGGACGATCACCCGGACCCCTTGAAGGAATTGGAACGGCTCCTGTCTCTCCGTAAGGCCTATGACCTGATGGATCGGGCTGACAAGGCCCTGGAACAGGGGATGACGGGAGACGCCATGGAATTCTATGCTCAGGCTGAAGGCCTCCGGGCCGATAATCCGGAAATGAAGTACTGGCATGGGATAACCCTGGCCGATCTGGGCCGCCTGGACGAGGGACGGAGGCTCCTTTCCCCGGTTTTTCGGGAGAATCCCGATTGGATAGAATTGACCCGCCGGCTTCCGGAAGCCGGCCTGGTTTCTTTCAGCGTCGAGGACGTGGAAAAACTCCTGGAACAGGAAGGTTAGAGATGATTGAAAAAATTGTAAAACGGGACGGCCGGGTGGTTCCCTTCGACCCGGAGAAAATCACCATGGCTATTTACCAGGCAGCCATAGCCGTGGGAGGCCACGACCGACGGACGGCCGAGGCTGTCACGGCGGATGTTCTGAAACTTCTGGAGAGCAGAAACGTCCGAGGGCAGTATCCCACGGTGGAAGAGGTGCAGGACCTGGTGGAGCAGTGTCTCATCAAACGGGGGCACGACAGAACCGCCAAGGCTTACATCATCTACCGATACGAGCACTCCCTGAAGCGGGCGGGAGAAAAGAGCCTCACCTACTCTTCCGATAACATCCCTTACCGGAAGCTCTGGCAAGCCCTGAGCTGGGGGCTGGATCACGGTTATACATCCTTGAAGGATGTCAATCGCTTTATCGTGGAAGGGCGCTTCTCCGAATTAGTGACCGCCTGCGAGGCTTTTTACGGGAACGAATTGGAGAACGCTCTGCAGGTCATTCTCCCGAGGATCAAGGATATGAAGATTATTATCATATCTGGTCCTTCTTCGTCCGGGAAAACCACCACTACCATAAAAATCGGAGACGCCTTAAAACAGCAAGGATACTCCCTGACGGCCTTGAACGTGGATAACTACTACTTCGACCTGGCCGATCAGCCCAAGGATTCCCACGGCGACTATGATTATGAAACCCCCCAGGCCATCGACCTGGCACTTATCAACCGGCACTTGAAGGACCTTCTGTCCGGCAGGGAAATCGAAGTACCCTTTTATAATTTCAAGACCGGCAACCGGGAAGGCATATCCGGCCGCATGAAAATCGGTAAGAAGGATATTATTCTGATCGACTCCCTCCACGGCATGTTCGACGAGATGACCGAAGGAATTCCCGATGAAAAAAAATTCCGTCTTTACATCGAAACCCTGGCCCAGCTGAAGGGGCCCGACGGCAGGTTTCTCCGGTGGACCGACATGCGGATGCTCCGCCGGATGGTCCGGGACATGCAATTCAGAAACTACAAACCCGAACAGACCCTGACCCACTGGCATTACGTCCGTCGTTCCGAACTTCGCTATATCGTCCCCCGCCTGACTGCGGCGGATGTGATCGTCAACAGCGCCATGGCCTATGAACTGCCCATCATGAAGCACCGCTTGGGGCATTTATTCCCCGGGTTTATCGACAAGTATGCTCAAAACCCGGACCGGCAGGACGCCCTGGAACGGGCTCAGCGGGTACAGAGCCTCTTTGAACACCTCACTGCCTGGGAAGATGAATCGGTGGTGCCGGAAAGGTCTTTGATGAGGGAGTTTATCGGGGGCAGCGCCTACACCTACTGACCGAACTAAAAGCCCTTCAAACCGAAAAGCGGCAGAAGATCTTCCAGGGCTGCGATTTCCATAGTGGGGATAATTCCGTCCGCGGGGGAATATCCCTTGGGGTTGAACCAACAGGCGTCAATGCCGAACCGGAGGGCTCCCTGAATGTCTGAGGAAAGGCTGTCTCCCACCATGAGAACCGATTCCTTTTCCGGATCTCCGCAGAGCTCCATGGCAGCCTGAAAGATCCCCTCTTCGGGTTTCTGGCTGCCTACCTCCTCTGAAATGACGAGCCCTTTCATCAACGGCAGCAGGGGGGACAGGGAAAACCTGTTCCTTTGCACATCCGCCAGGCCATTGGTAACGATACAGCAGGTACACACCGAAGCCAGGGCGCTTACCGTCTCCAGGGCTCCGTCCACCAGGTGGTTTCCTTCCCCCAGCCTGGCCAGGTAGAAGGCGCTGACCCCTTGAGGGTCTTCATCCAGATGCAGGGTATGAAAAAACCGGCGAAACCGTTCCGCCCGAAGAGTCACCTGGGTCATGGTCCCCTCTTCGAATTCCTTCCAGACCTGCCGGTTTATCTCCCTGTACATCCGGGTCATTTCGGGGGTCGCCTCCAGATCGAGGTTCTCCAGAGTCATGGAGAGAGCCCTCTCTTCAGCCCTGTCGTAATCAAGCAGAGTGTTGTCCGCGTCGAAGAACACATACGAGTAACCCATGTATCACCGCCTTGGCTTTTTCCCGCCCAGTGTCCCCCATTTTCCTCGTTTCTTCAAGGCCGGTTCTTCTCAAAAAGGGAAAAAACGAGTATACCCAAGGCATGACGGAAGCAACAGCCGATCCCCGGGATCGGCACACTCAGCGTAACATTTTTGCCTTCGGATCGGTGGAATTCTTCTGGGGGCTGGGCCTGCCGGTGATCATCGATTCAACCTTTCTGCAGCTTTTTCTGCGAAACCTGGGGGCCGACAGCTTCATCATCGGTTTTATCCCCGCCATGTTCTTCCTGGGGCCTGCCCTTTTCGGCCCGGTGTCCGGTTACATGACGGCTCATCTGGAACAAAAACGAATTCCTGTTCTCCTGTTTCATCTGTTCCCTTCGACAGTGTGGCTGATCTTCGGCTTTTATTATCTTTCCGCCGGGGACACCGCCGGCACCATCACGATTTTTTTAGGGGCCTACACCCTCTTCACCGCGGGTATCGGACTCATGCTGCCTATCTGGCAGAACTACCTGGGCCGGGTGTTTTCTCCGATGAAATCGGTGTCTGCCATTGCAGCCGTTATGATCGCTCAAACGGCGGCCAAGATTGTGGGAAGTTTTCTTATCTTGAAGACCGTGGAGCGCTACTCCTTCGCCCCCCGGGCTGCCGCGGGTATCTTCCTCGGTATCGGCGGTGTTTTCACCCTGGGGTCGTTCTTTTTTCTGTTCACCCGGGAAGTGGTTACCGGCACCGCCGCCGTGCTTCAAAAAACCGGGTTCCGTTTTCACCTTCGCCGTTCCTTTGGAGAAGCCTTTAAAAACAGAAATTTTCTTCTCTACCTGGGAGGAAACCTGGAGTTTTTTTCCGTCGTGGCGGTCCTTTCCTTTTACGCCAATTACGCCGTGGAATACCGAGGTATCAAGGCGGCCGTGGCGGCAGGGTTGTTCGTCATGGTGAACTACGCCATGCAACTCTGTATGAACATTCTCTTCGGGTGGAAGGGATATTTATCGTTAAAGCGGAAATGCCTGATCTCACACCTCTTTTCTTTCTGCGGCATCGCTGTTTTGATAACCCGGCCGGTCCTTCCGGGGTTCCTGGTGGCTGCAGCCCTTCTCGGGTCTGCCCGGGCTATCCGTAACCTGGTTTATGTGCCGATTATTCGCAAGGTTTCGGGAAAGGATGATTCCACCGATTATTTTGCCGCCGCTCCCATTATAACCCTGCCGGTGAGCGCCTCTTTAAGCCTTGCCGGGGGTAAGCTCCTGGACTTGCTGAGTCCCCTGGGTGAGCTTTCCTATACCATTTTCTTCAGCTTCGCTCTGCTGATGGTCCTTATCAGCGCTTTCCTTATCCGCCGGGGAGAATTTTAAAGCAGGTTTCGCTTGTTAAAGCGCACGACCATGTGGACCACCGCGTCGCTGTCGCCGATATTGGCAATGGAATGAGGCAGGTCGCAGTGATAGGCAATAAAATCTCCGGCCTCGCATTCTGTAATATTGTCCCCCGCGGTAACCCGGATCTTTCCCGAAAGAACGGTCAAAAACTCTTCGGTCTTGGGGAAATGGGGGGATGAATTGAGATTTCCTCCGGGGGTGAAGGTGCACAGGTACATTTCCAGATCTTCCACCATATCCAGTGGAGACAGGGTTTTTATATGAACACCCTCTTCGTCCATGTCCAGGGTGTTGATCCGGTCACTCCGGGTTACGGTAAAGCGCCGGGGATGATCCCCGCTCCCCCCCAGGAGGGTTCCTATATCCACGGCAAGCCCCTGAGCGATCTTCCACACCGTGGCCACGGTGGGGTTGACCTTATCACTCTCTATCTGGCTCAGCATGGCCTTGGATACACCGCTTAACTGAGCCAGGACATCCATGGTCAGCCCTTTTTCCTTGCGCAACCGCTGAAGATTGTTTCCCACTCTGGGGGGACGACGCTGGCTCAACCCATTTTCCTCCGCATTGACAGGTGCATTTTTGTTTAGTATAATGAACAAAGGTACAATATAGTGTACTACCCCAAGAGATACACGTCAAGGGATGGGAAAAGGTGAGAATTCTGATTACCGGAGCTCTGGGTCAGCTCGGTTCCGAACTGGCCCCCGCCTTGCGGGAGCGATACGGTGTGGATAACGTTATCGTTACCGATATCCGGACGGACAGCCAATCCCCGGCTGTCTTAGGAGGGCCTTTTTATACCCTGGATTGCCGGGACGGCGAAGCCCTCACCAGGCTGGTGAAGAAGCACCGGGTACAAAGGATCTATCACCTGGCGGCTCTTCTGTCAGCCACCGCCGAAGCAAACCCGCAGAAAGCCTGGGACATCAATATGAACGGACTGTATGCCGTTCTGGAAACCGCCAGAACGGAAGGCTGTTCCGTCTTCACCCCAAGCTCCATAGGAGCCTTCGGTCCCGGAACACCAAAGGAATATACCCCCCAGGATACCCTTCAGCGGCCCACCACCATGTACGGTGTCACCAAGGTAACCGGGGAGCTGCTCTGTGACTACTACCACCACCGCTACGGGGTGGACACCCGGGGGGTGCGCTTTCCCGGTATCATTTCCAACGTCGCCCCACCGGGAGGCGGGACCACCGACTACGCCGTGGATATCTACTATGAAGCTGTCAACAAGGGCAGGTACACCTGTTTTTTAAAAGGGGACACCTACCTGGACATGATGTACATGCCCGATGCCCTGAAGGCCGCCATGGACCTGATGGAGGCGGACCCGGGGCGTCTCCGCCACCGAAACGCCTTCAACGTCACCGCCATGAGTTTTTGCCCGGAGGAACAGGCGGCTTATATCCGGCGGCATATCCCGACCTTTGAAATTGATTACCGGATAGACCCGGTTCGCCAGGCTATCGCCAACTCCTGGCCTAACAGCCTGGAAGACTATGCCGCCCGGGTTGAATGGGGCTGGTCGCCGGAGTATGATTTGGAAAGAATGACTGCCGATATGCTCAATACGCTGAAGGCCAGGCAAATTAAACACTCCTGAATAATCCAAGGGGGAAAGCATGTTTGGAAAGATGAAAGACGCTCTGGCGAAAAGCCTTGAGGAGATGGAACAGCAAGGTTTATACAAACATGAACGGATTATCACTTCTCCTCAAGGTACCAGGATCGTGGTGTCCGGGGGGAAGGAAGTGATTAACTTCTGCGCCAATAATTACCTGGGCTTAGCCGACCGGGAAGAGGTTGTCCGGGGGGCAAAACGAGCCCTGGAATCTCACGGCTACGGTCTTTCGTCGGTCCGTTTTATCTGCGGTACCCAGGACCTGCACAAGGAACTGGAACGGCGGGTCTCGGAGTTCCTGGGCACCGAAGACACCCTGCTCTACGCTGCCTGCTTCGATGCCAACGGAGGACTCTTTGAACCCCTTTTAGGGGAAGAAGACGCCATCATCTCCGATGAACTGAATCACGCATCCATTATTGACGGCGTTCGCATGTGTCGGGCTGCCCGGTACCGGTACCATCACTCCGACATGAAAGACCTGGAGGGGTGTCTGAAAGAGGCTTCCGGCGCCCGGTACCGGCTCATTTGTACCGACGGGGTGTTTTCCATGGATGGAGACATAGCCAAATTGAAGGAAATCTGCGACCTGGCGGAGGAACACGACGCCCTGGTCATGGTGGACGATTCTCACGCTACCGGCTGCATCGGTGCCACCGGGCGGGGAACCGCCGAACACCGGGGGGTGCAGGGCCGGGTGGATATTATCACCACCACCTTCGGCAAGGCTCTGGGCGGAGCTTCGGGAGGATGCACCTCCGGAAGAAAGGAAATCATCGAGTTTCTTCGGCAGCGCTCCAGGCCCTATCTCTTCTCCAACACCCTTTCCCCGGCGGTAACCGGAGCGTCCATCGCCGTTATTGATATGCTTACCGATTCCAATGAACTGACCCTTACACTGAAAGATAAGGCTTCCTATTTCCGCCAGGAACTGAAGAATGCCGGCTTTGATATTCTTCCCGGCGAAACCGCCATTATCCCTATTATGCTCTATGAAGAAAAAACAGCCCTTACGATGGCGGAAGAACTGCTGAACGAGGGCGTCTATGTCATCGGTTTCGCCTATCCCGTGGTGCCCCAGGGAAAAGCCCGCATCCGGGTACAGGTTTCCGCGGCTCACAGCATGGAGGATATGGACTATGCCCTGGAAGCCTTCAGGAGAGTAGGCAAGAGACTCGGAGTACTAGCCTGAAGAAACCTTTAAAAAGGCTTTCGCCACATGGAATTCTTGATATCCAGATAGGTTTTTAAGGGCGACGTACCGGAGACGACCTTGATAGATTCCTTTAACCGCAATTGGGCCGCACAATCCGAGCAGATCTGCATGGAGGGTTTGCCCTTTTCCAGAACCCGGAAGATGTAATCTCCCCAGGAAGGTTTGATCTCTTTGCCGCAGATACCGCAGGGGGGAAAATCCTCTCCGGCAGTCCAGGTGTTGGACACAAAAAGACGTTTTTTCGCCATGCCTTACAGTTCTCCCCGTAGGCCGATATCCGAGGCCACAGTTCTCATCCCCGCAATGGTCAGGTCGATAACCTCCGTCAGGTCCATCTCCAGCATTTCCGCTCCCTTCTCGATAATCTCCCGGTCAACCCCGGCGGCAAAGCGTTTATCCTTCCACTTTTTTTTCACCGACTTGGCCGTCATATCCAGAACGCTTTTCGATGGTCGTACCAGGGCCGCCGCCGCCACCAGGCCGGTCAGTTCGTCAATGGTGAAGAGAACCTTCTCCATATCGCTCTCCGGCTTCACGTCGGTGCAGATGCCCCAGCCGTGGCTTATCACCGCCCTGACCCACTCTTCCGGCCACTGTTCCTCCTTCAGGATTTCCTCGGTTTTATGGCAGTGCTTATCCGGGAACTGTTCATAGTCCAGATCATGGATCAGGCCGATGATCCCCCATTCTTCCTCGTCCCCTCCGTACCGTGGGGCAAAGGCCCGCATCACCGCCTCCACCGAGAGGGCATGGCGGAGAAGTCCATCGTTGGAATTGTAACGTTTCAGTAATGTCCAGGCATCGTCCCGGGTGATCGGTTTCATGGCTGCTCCTCCAGTGAAAAAGCATAGCAGGATTTTATTACACCGGTCAATTCTCCCAAGGGGACACTACTTCATATCCGGGTTCGGGAAAACAACCTTTACTACCGAAAGCCCCGATCCACCGCTCACCAGAACGTAGTCTCCGATAACGGCGCAATCCACCGCGTAGACCTTGGGACAGGTGGTAAGGCGGCTGCACCGGCCCTGTTCCGACAGGGTGAGGACCGTGAGTCCCCGATACCCTTCCGCCAGGTACAGATAATCCCCGCTGTAGACCGCTTTCTCACCAAACCGGGTGGGATAAAAGCCCTTTTGCACCGGCTTCGCGGGGTTCGAAATATCGAGAAAGGTGACTCCTTCCGATCCAACCACCGCCGCCAGGGACCCGGATAGGGATACATCCCGTATTCCCGGAACCGGATATTCCCCCAGCTTCACCAGTTTTTTCTCTCCCAGGGAGAAAAGAAGAAGCCCGGAGGTGCGGTCGGCCGCCGCCGCCAGATCGCCTTCAGCGGCCACGGCTCGGATATCGCCGCCGTTCCAACGATCCAGTAACCGGGGCTCTTCCCTCCGCTGTAAGGGGGAAAGATCCAGGAGGCTTAAGCCCTCAGCCCTCATGGCGCTGATCAGCAGGTTATCCTGGGCCGCCATATCCGCCGAAGGCGTCAGGGGTATATGGAACAAGGGTTTGTCGTTCCAGGGCTGAGGATAGACCTTTATCCCCTCTTCCCAATCTGAAAGAACCAGATATCCCTGGGAAATGAGAGACCCTTCCGCGTAACCCGCCGGGAGGGTACGCAAAACATCACTGTTCCTCAGTCTTACGGGGTTCCCCACATTCACCAGGTGAAAACCGCTGATCCCCGCGGCTACTACCGCGGTGTTTCCCGAAAGGGTTATATGCGAGGCCGTCCCCGGCAGGGTACATTCGGCTATCCGGAAGGATTTCCCGATGAGATAGGCCCGCAGGAGTCTGAAACCCCCGGATTCCGAAAGAAATACAAAATCATCCTTTACGCCCAATGACAAGGCCCCGGAAGCGGGAAAATCATCCACCTTCACCGGGTTCCGGGGATCCAGGACATCTACCACCACCAGACCCTGCTCCGCGGCCAGAAAGGCATATTGACCGACCAGATCCAGGTCTTTCAGGCCGGCCAGGGGGAAGCTTCCCAGCTTGATCATCCGGGCGGGATCTGAGATATCCAGAATAAGGAGCCCCTCTTTTCCGTCGGCGACGTAGAGTCGGCCGTCGGCCAGGTGGAGCTTTAAGGGCCTCGGCGCGGGAAAAGAACCCATTTCCGCCGGCCGCTGGGGCGATGATATATCCAGCGCCTTTAGCCCCTGAATACCGGAGGCGACATACACAATGTTTCTGTCTAAAAGACAATCCACCGCGTCATCCAGCTCAAAGGCGGCCAGACGTTCGGGAGAACCGGGATTGCGCACATCCAGAATTCTCAAGCCGCCGGGTCCGTCGGCAAGAAAAACGTATTCATTCCTGACGGCGATGGCCTGAGCGTTCTGCGTGTTTCTGGCCCCCACCAGGTAAGGGTTTCTCGGGTCGGCGATATTAACGACCTTTACGCCCTTCTCGCCGTCGGCCAGATAGGCAAAATCACCCTGTACGGCCACATCCCTGGTGTCTCCGCCGGCGAAGGTTCCTCGCTCTTTACTTCGCGGAGGATCTGAAATATCAATGATCCGAAGGCCCCGGCTACCCAACGCCAGGTAGGCATAATCTCCCATCACCCGGACCGATGTGGGGAAGACACCGGAATCCAGGGAGATCGAGGAAAGCCTGCGGTTCGGAGCTTCCAGGCAGGAAGCCTTCGTATAGCCTCCCTCCGGGGCCAGGATACCTTCCGGAGCAATGCGGTAGAAATATTCCACTCCGTACCGGGCGGAAGTATCGATGCATCCGGTACCTTGAACGATTTCCAGAGGAAGGAAAGCATCGGGAGTTCCCAGCGCCCGGGAAACAACAAACCGATCGGTCCCGGGAATGGCGTTCCACTCCAAGGTGATCTGTTCAAATCCTCCCGTCGCCCGGGGTTTTAACGTCCCGTCGGCCAGGGGAATACATTCCAGTATCGCCGAAGGAACCCTTCGGCCCTCCAGGCTTCCCTCCAAAACCAGACTGTAACGAGTGCCATTTTCCAAGCGGGGAAGGATCACCGGAGGCGTAAGGTTTCTCATTTCCACACCGCCTCCGGATAAGGCTTCCGGCCCTCCCGGGGCATACCGCAGGCTGTAGGAATCCACAAAGGGCAGGGTGTTCCAGGTAACCTCTGCTATTTCGTTTCCCGGAGAAACCCGGAAGGAAGGAAAAGCGCTGTCTCCTTTCCTAAGCAGCAGGACCTTTTCCGACCGGTTCCCGTTGGTTCCGTAGGCCTTGAGGATCAGGTGCTGATCGTCCCTGAGATTACTGGTATTTACGGTTCGGGAAAAACCGCCGTCCGGATTAGGCCGCAGGGTTCCGGAAATTTTTTCCTGATCCCGGGAAAACTGCGCCGATACTACTTCGTATTCCAGCCGATCGATTCCTCCGTACACCGGATCTCGGCCGTAGGGGTCGACAACCTTCCCTTTCAAAAGAATCCCCACACCATAAAAGGAATCTTCTTCCGGAGATTCCACTTCAATAACCGGAGGAATTTTCCCGTCCTGCAGCCTCACGGTTTTTTCCGTAACATTGCCGAAGACATCATCCGCTTTGAGGATAAGCTGCAGAGGTCCCTGAAGTTTTCCCGTATCCACGCTGAAGTTGAACCGACCGTCGGGCTCCACATAGACGTACCCGCCGTTGTTCTCCGCACCCTCCTGCCGCCACGAAAGGGTCTTCAGTTCCGTCAGGGTAACCGGACCGGCTTCCCGATCCCGCACTCGGCCGGCGACCCGCACATCGCCGGTGTAGTACCCCAGATCCTTCGGTGATTCCACCGTCAGCATCGGACCTTCCGGGTCCCTGCGTAAGGTCAAGGTTTCCACTGATTCGTGACCGTTCTTGTCCTTGGCGGTAACCCGTACCACCGCGGTCTCAGGCAGCCCGATACCGCTGAAGGAAAAGGAAAAGGCACCTTCTTTATCCGGAAACAGGGTTCCTCCGAGATTCGTCTCCCCCACGGACCAGGAAACTGCTCCTACCTCTTTGATGCTTTCGGAGGTCTCGGGGCTGTCCCACACGTGTCCCCGACACTCCACCGATACGGGGTAAAAACCTCCGTTCTCCGGTGAAAGAAAGCGGATATAGGGTCCCACTCCGTCATCTTTCAGGGTTACCATCTTTTCCGTTACCCGCCCGTTGAGATCCTCCGCCGCTACCTGAAGAAAGAGGTCCTCCCGCATCCCTTGGGTGGTTATTTCGAGGTTGAAATATCCCCTCTCATCGGGCCGTAAAAGCCCCCCCTGTTCCGTGCCGGCGATCTTCCAGGTGAGCTCTTTCAGTTCCGCCAGGCTCTGCCGATCCGGCCTATCGGAAACGGTTCCCCGAAGAGTGAAGGAGGAGCGGTAGACCGAGCCGTCGGTCGGTGATTCCAGGGTCAGGAACGGGAGCAGAGGGCTTTCATTGAGCATCACCGTTTTCGCGACCTTCTCATTACGCCCTTCCGTCTGAAGGGTCATAGCAAGTCGGCCCGATAAGCCCCGGGTGTCAATCTCCATGGTAAAAGAACCGCTCGGTTCGACGATAACCGTACCCCGTCGGTCGGTTCCCCGGATATTCCAGGACACCCTTCCAGCCTCGGAAGAAGCCGCCCCGAAGACCCGGCCGGCTATCCTGGCGGAAGAGCGATACTCCGCTTCCCGGGGCACCTGCAGGTCGATCAACTTTTCCGGGGCCGCCCGGCCTTGAGGCAACGCCGGTGACTGCAGTCGTACAATTTCAGCGGTTCGGTGGCCGTGATTATCCACAGCGATAAGTTCCAGGGTGAGGTCCGTCCCGGCTTCCGGCGGGGGAACTTCCAGGGCGAAAGCGCCATTGGAGGCGAAGGGAAGGGGTTCAGGGTCGGCAGACTCTTCGACAAACTGCCAGGTGAGGGATGCCACCTCCCCTTCCGGAGAGGGCGAACCCTGACGATTTAAGACCCGCCCGGAAAGAGTTATTGTTTCACCGTAGGTCTGCCCGTCCACAGGGGAACGAAGATCGATAAACGGACCCTCGCCGTCGTCCCGGAGGTAGATTTTCCTCTCCCCAAGGTGACCGTTTTTATCCACGGCGAAAAGGGTGAGAACGATCTGTTTAGGCAGGTCGAGGGTGTCCAGGTCGAAGGAAAAGGAACCGGCCGAGGTAAAAGGAACGTTGCCCTTCCGGTCGGTGCCTTCAATCCGCCACTGTAGCCGGTCTATCTCGGCGGTGGATTCCGGTGAGTCCGAACTGTCGGATACCAAGCCCCGCACTTTCATCATCGACCGGTAGAAACTGTTGTCTGCCGGTTCGAGAATCGTTAAAGCCGGCCCGGACCCTTCAGCGGAGAGGCTCACCGCGGCAGTGGTTAAGCGGCCCCGGTAATCCCGGGCTTTCAGTTCCAGGACTAAAGGACCCTGCAGTCCCGAAGTGTTTAAGGTGGAGGAAAAACGCCCCGAAGCGTCGAAGGACAGGGAACCGGCACGGTCCGTTCCGGCGATGCGGTATTCCAGCCCTTCAATCCCTTCGGCCTTCCCCACGGCATCCCGGTGATCGGATACCTGACCTTGCACCTTAACTTCTGAGCGGTAGGTATCTCCCGAAACCGGGGTATTCAGTCGGATCACCGGACCTCCCGGCGGGTCCTGGAGGATTAATATTGCCTCCTTCATCCGGGGGCCCGTATCAACGGTTCGCACCGCCAGGGTGATATCTCCGGCAACACTCCGGGTGGAAAAGGAAAAATCGAAATTCCCCCGGTTATCCGGCTGACAGGTCCCCTGTAGCTCCGTCCCCAGGACCTCCCACAGGAGATCCTCACCGGATAAGGCCCCATTAAGCGAACCTGCTACCCGAACCTCCGGGGTGTAATACGAAAGGTTTGTCGGTGAAGCCAGGGCGAGAGAAACCTCCGTTTGAGGCTGAACTCTTTCGGTAACGACAGCTGGCTGTACCTCCGGCGCCCGGACGGCTCTTGATGGTGTTTCGACGACCGTCGGAACGGCCGCTTCTCTAGCCGGCACCTCTTCCGACACCGGAGCAGCCGTTGATTCCGGTTCCGCTGTATCCTGAGGTTCCTGCAGGTCCTGGGGCTCCAGCAGATCCTGGGGCTCCGACGGTCTTTCTTCCGATCGCAGGGGCTCGGTTTCCTCCACCGCCGCACCGCCGTCGTTTCTCTCGCCGCAAGAGACAATTATAAAAAGAGATAAAACAAGGAGGAGCGGCGCGATGAAGTAGTTCGATCTTCCCATGAAAAGAGCCGCCCCCTTCTATTACCCGTTGTATGTTCGGATCATGCGGCTGAATAGGAAACCCGCCAATCCCACCGACGCCAAAGCTGCCAGGATAATCAGGACCAGAGCCGGCAGCGCTCCATCTTTCGAAGGTTCCGCAGCCCCTTCGGCATCCATGGCCGTCTTTCCGGCTGCCGAAGCCGGTGCCAGGTCTACCGCTTTTTCACCGGCCGGAGCCTCCCGGTTTTCGTAGAGGAAATCCTCCGGGCTGTACTCCTCCGTCCCCGGGCCTTCTTTCACCGGCTCCGGTGATTGCAGAACCGCCGGCTCATTGTTGCCTGCCCGGTCAGTCTGTTCAACCGCTTCGGTGCTGCGGGAAACCCGGGCCGGAGCCGCCGCCGGGGCGGGGACTTTATCCCGCCTTGTCTCAATCACGGCGGCGGGGGTGGAGACCTCGGTCACCGTTGTTCCCGAAGCCGCCGCAGAGCGCCGGGAAGCCCGGTTTTCCGCAGAACCGCCGGAAGGTGTGAAGGCATTCTTGATGCGGCTGAC
>JAFGDJ010000219.1 GCA_016932135.1 Spirochaetales bacterium
ATCGTGGGGTTCAACAAGCCGGAAATCGAAAAGGCTCTTCACCGGTAAGGCTTTTTTGAGAATTCCTCAAGACCGCGGGCGTAAGTTCCGCGGTTTTTTTATGTTCAGGCTGCTCCACCAGGCATGCATAACAATACCGAAGGCCACCGACACGTTCAACGAACCCTTTGTCCCCTGCATAGGTATACTGACCCTGCCGAGGCTTTTATCCGCCGCTTCCAGGGCCTCCGGCCCCACCCCCAGCTCTTCCGAACCGATGATCATTGTCCCCGCAGGGGGAAAGGAAAACTCCTCCAGGGGCACTCCGCCCAATTCCAGGGCAAAGACCCCCGGCGCCTTCAGCAGGGTCTCGGGCCGCGCGGTCTCCCAGGCCAGGGTTTCGGTGCATCCCATGGCGGTTCGCACGGCTCTCCGATGGAGCGGATCGGCGGTCAGGGGACTGATGAGGATTTTTTCCACACCGAAGGAATCGGCGGTCCGGAAGATGGAACCCACATTGAAGGGGGAACGAAGATCGTCCAGGTACACCCGCCAGGGCAGGATGATTCGCCGGGAGGCATCAAGCTTTGCCGAATCACCGTGATAGAAGTCCCAGTCCCCGGCGGAAACCCCCAGGTATTCCTGCAGCACCGACCGTAAGAGATAGATACTCCTGGCCAGCCGGCGCGGATCTCCTTCCCGCAGCGTCGTTTTGAGATTTTCACAGGCCCGGTTCAGGGCGCCGGTGTCCCCGGTTACGTTCTCCACCAGCTCTGCCAGACCGGCCAGATAGTCCGTATCGGGGAAAATTCCGGAAGCTTCGTCCAGCTCCATCTGCCGCAGCAGAAGCACGGTTTTTCTGAGGAGGGTCTTTTTTCCCAGGGTTTTCAGTTTTTCCAGCCGTATCATGAATTCTCAGAGGGCCGCCTTGAGGATCTCCAGATAATCTTCCCTGGCCAGGGGCGTGGGCAGATGCCGGTTCATATCGAATTCCATGGCCGTGTCGACAACCTCCGGCAGATCGTTGTTTTTCACCCCCAGCTCTCCCAGCCGGGTAGGCATTCCCTCGATACCGATCCGATGCCGAACGGCTTCTATTACCCGCAGGGCGGCTTCCGCCGGGGAAAGATTTTCCACGTATTCCCCCAGGATGGGGGCCAGCCGGGCGATCTTGTCCGGCCGGGCGGAACGGCCGTATTCCAGAATATAAGGCAGCAGAATCGCCGAAGTAAAGGCCTTGGGGATGTTCAGGGTTCCCGAAAGGGACAGGGACAGGGCGCTGCCGGCCCCCATGCTGCTCATGGAGACTCCCAGGGCGGCCAACAACCCCGCCTGGGAGGCGGATTCCCGGTACGCCCTCTCCTGGGGATGCTCCGACAGGTCCCGCAGAACCCCCACCGCCGTGGCGATGGTTTTCAGAAACATACTGTCGGAAATAAAGGTGCTTTTCCGGGAAAGATACCCTTCCACCGCCACCAGCACAGTCTCCATCAGGGTCGCCACGGCGTACTTTACCGACAGTCCCAGGGTGAGAAGAGGGTCGATGATAATTGCCGAGGGTTTCGAACCGGGAAGATGGAGAATCCGGGGCTTTCCCGTCCGGGCATCCACCACCGGGGTGTTGTCGGTGAGCATAAAATGGTTGCGGCAGGTCGTCAGAACCTGAATGTGGGGCAACGGCGGGGTTTCTCCGGGAAGACCGTCCAGGAGATCGTAGACAGACGTCTTCCCTGAGGTGGTAGCGGCGATACACCGGGCGGAGGAAAGAGCGTGAAGGCCGCCCACTCCGATAATCATCTCCGCCTTGCCGGCCCGGGCCAGTTCAGCCCCTTTGAGAATTTCCGCCGTGGTACTGCCGCTGCCCGTTTCGTCGAAGACCACCGTACCCACCCGGTGTTTTCCCAGCAGCTCCTCCACCCTTTTTCGCACGTCGGAGCCGGAGAGAACGGAATCCATCACCACCAGAGCCCGGTTTCCCAGATCCGACGCCTCGTTTCCCAGAGCGAGAAGAGCTTCGAAACCGAAATGAATCCTGGAAGGAACATGAAAAAGCAGCTTATCCATCCTTATGTCTCCAAAAAAAAAGCAGAGAGGCGCAAGAAAGCACCCTCTGCTGTTATACTATACACGATAAGGGGATTTAGGAAAGACCAAAAAGGTCCATCACCTCTTCCGCAACCTTTTCGACCACCTTGCTGTCGATATAGGACGGGTCTTCAAGCTTTTTTCGAACCTCTTCCACCCTGTCCATCCGAACATCCGGGGCTTTCCTGACGTTTTCGGTGGCTTTGTAAATTTCACTCATGTTCCGGGCTTCATCGGAAAAGGTAATCGAATCCGCCTTGTCTTTCTTGACGACTTTCGAAGTGTTTTCGGTTTTGTTCAGTTTTGATACCGGATCGACCGGTCCTATTCTATCTATCGTCATATACAGCCCCTGCCTTTCATTTCAAATATCGTCATATCCTCTTTAGATATTAACCCTTTTTCTTTCCGGAGACAAGCACGGAAAATTCTCCCTGAATTTTTTCCTTCCGCCGCAGTACTTCCGCCACATCCCCGGCCGTTCCTTCCAGAAATTCCTCATGCAGTTTGGTCATTTCCCGCCCCACAAGAATCGGTTGTTCAGGTGATAAATCGGACAGGTCGTCCAGTAACTTGAGTATTCTAAAAGGAGATTCATACACTAAAAAAGCATCGCCCCGCTGAAGAAGCTCGGCCAGGCGGGAGCGCCGTTTTCCCCCTTTGGGGGATAAAAATCCTTCGAAAAGGATGGATTTTCCGCCGAAGCCCCCCACACTGCTCAGGGCTCCGAAGGCACTGGGGCCAGGAATGGGGACCACGGGGAATCCCGCTTCCCGGACCTTGCGGCAGAGCACACTGCCGGGGTCACTCAATCCGGGGGTGCCCGCGTCACTGGCGTAGGCGGCATTCTTTCCATCCCGCAGAAGCCGTATAACCCTGTCCGACTCCTGCTCTTCATTCTGGGCTCGCAGGCTGACCACTTTGGCGGGAATCTCCCAGGCGGACAGCAGTTTCCTGGTGCGGCGGGTATCCTCACAAAAGATGGTGTCCACGGCTTTCAGGACTTCCAGAGCCCGGATTGTTATATCCTTCAGATTACCGATCGGTGTTCCGACCATGAATAGTGTACCCATATCGGGTATCAGTGTACCCCTATTCGGGGAATCTTGCCAAGGATGGAAGGAATACGGGTATCGAAGTCATCATTCTTATAATCACAGGTCTTCTTCTGGTACTGTTGCTGGTCCTCCTTCTAAGAAAGAAATCCAGGGAACCGGCGGCACCGGCCCGGGAAGAGGTGAAAACCGGGCTGAGGAACTGCCCCCTCTGCGGAGAGGTTCTGAAACCCGGGGAGAACGTAAAATCGGTGCTTTACCCGGCCGCCGGCAACGCTCCCGACAGGATGATGGAAATCCACGGCTGTCCCCACTGCTATCCCGCGGGAGCCCCGCGCCGATGCCCGGTATGTAAAAAGGAACTTCAAGCCCGGGATCTGGTGATAGCCCGGTGTTTTCAGAAACCGGGAAAGACCCATGTCCATGTCTTAGGCTGCACGCAATGTTATTCCGGAAGCCGCCATGGTCATTGAAAAGGTTGAACCGAAGGATAAAAAAGCCGCCCGGCGGTTCATCCGCCTTCCCTTTTCCATCCTCGGAAAGGAAAAAAACTGGGTTCCTCCCATGGAAAGGGAGCTTTTTACCCTCCTGTCCCGGCGGCATCCCTTCTTCAGTCATTCCGAAGCCGCCTTCTTTCTCGCTTCCCGGGACGGAGAGGATACCGGCCGGATAGCCGTGCTGGACCACCGGCCTTACAACCGCCACCACGGGGAACAGACTGCCTTTTTTACCTGTTTCGACCTCCGGCAGGATGAGGAAACCGCCGAAGCCCTGCTGGATGCGGCGACCCTGTGGGCCCGGAACCGGGGCTTGAAGCGGCTCTTAGGCCCCAAGGGGTTCCTCCGGTCCTCCGGCCAGGGACTCTTGGTGGAGGGTTTCGATTATTTTCCCGCCCTGGGGATACCCTGGAACCCTCCGTATTACCGGGATCTGTTGGAAAAAGCGGGATGTTCCAAGGTAACGGACCTCCTGTCGGGGTATATCGATTACGGGCGCCGGGGGGATGAACGGCTCTACCGGGCCGCCGAAATCGTCCGACGGCGGGGAGCCTTCGGCATCCTGGCCTTCCGACGCCGCCGGGACTGCAAACCGTGGCTTCCGGCCTTCAAGGAACTGCAGCACCTGGCCTTTGCCGACAACCCGAATTACATTCCCTCCACGGACCGGGAATTCGACCTGATGGCCCGGAATATGATGCTCTTGGCGGATCTTTCCATTACCCGTTTTATTACCAAAAAAGAGGACTTATCGGGGTTCATCCTGGCCTTTCCGAACATCGGCCGGGCCCTTCAGCGGTGCCGGGGCAAGCTGTTCCCCTCAGGCTGGCTTCAGATCCTCTCGGAGCGAAAAAAAACCCGGGCCCTGGATCTCAACGCCCTGGGGATTCTGCCCAGGTACCAAAAGCAGGGGGGCGAAGCCCTGCTGTTCACCGAGCTGGAGAGGCTTATCCGGTCATCCCGGTACACCTCGGCGGAGGTTCTTCAGATCGACGAAAAAAACACCCTGTCCAGGGCGGCTATAGAATATTTCGGCGTCAGGTGGTGCAAACGTCACCGGATCTATGAGCGTTTCCTCGGAGGAAGAGAATGAACGACCGGCGGTTAAAAAGGGGAATAAAAATAGCCTACGGTACCGGTGATTTCGGTCGGGCCGGCTACAACACCCTGCGAATGTTTTTTTACGCCATCTTTCTCACCGATGTGGTGGGTTTGAAGGCTTCCATCGCCTCGGTGGCCGCTCTTATCGCCATCTTCTGGGACGCGGTGAACGACCCGTTGGTGGGAATTCTCACCGACCGCGCCCGGACCCGCTGGGGCCGGCGGCGCCCCTTTTTTCTGTGGTTTTCAGTCCCCTTCGGTCTATCCTTCCTCCTCCTCTGGTGGGCACCCCCGTGGCAGACCCAGGCCGCCCTGGCCCTTCATGTAACCGCGGCCTTCATGCTGGCCGACACCTTTCAGACCCTGGTAAGCGTTCCCTATCTGGCCCTGGGTCCGGAGATAGCTCCGGGTTACGATCAGAGAACCTCCCTGATGAGCTGGCGGATGTTCTTCAACCTGGCGGCTTCCCTCATCGCCGCCGGCACGGCCCCGGAGATTATCGACGCCGCCCTGAAGGCCGGGATGTCTCTCCGGCAGGCGTATCTTCTCATGGGGGCCCTCTTCGGCGGTGTGGCAATCCTGCCCTTTCTCCTGCTCTTCGTGCTGATCCGGGAACATCCGCCGGCGGAGGAACCCTCAAAAGGCCAGGGCTTTATCCCCACTTTACGCATATTTCTCTCCAACAAACCCTTTGTGATAGCCGGCAGCATCTACGTGCTCAACTGGATCTGTTTCGATCTTCTGGCCCTGATGCTTCCCTATTATCTTCTCTATTGGCTCAGCCGGGGAAACCTCCTCGCCCGGGTGGAACTCTTCGGAGTCGGCCTGGCGCCGGAAACCGCGGCCTTCGGCATTCTTCTTATGACCGCCATTATCACCCTGCCGTTTTGGAATTTTCTTTCCGGCCGAACCTCGAAACGGAAGGCCTACATCATCGGTATGAGCGTCTGGGCCCTGGTGCAGTGTATTATCTGGACCATTCCCGAAGGGAGGCTGCTTTCCAGTCTCTGGATAGCGGCGGTGGCCGGTTTCACCACCTCCAGCGCCCATGTGCTGCCGGAATCCATGTTCCCCGAAGCCCTGGACTGGGACGAGCTTCGCTCGGGGAAACGCCGGGAAGGCCTGTACTACGGGGCCATTACCTTTGTTCGCAAACTCGCTACGGCCCTGGCGACCTTTATCGCCCTGCAGGTCTTGAGCGCGGCGGGATACCTCTCGCCGCCGGAAGGATCACTGGTCTTCCATCAATCGGCAAAAACCGTCACGGCCATCCGGTTTCTCACCGGTCCGGGGGTTCTGCTGATAATCCTGCCGACAATCCTGCTGACCGTCCTGCTTCCCATGGACCGGGCAAAGCAGGAGAGAATTCAGAGCCTCCTGGAAAAACGCCGGGAACGGAGAGCCGGCAAAGCCCTTCCTCCCGGACCTTGAATTTTAGCCGGCCTTAGGGTACAGTCGGCCCCATGGACACGATGAAAAGGACTCATACCTGCGGGGCTTTGCGCTCCGAACATGTCGGCAGCACTGTCACCCTGAACGGCTGGATTCACCGGAACCGCGACCACGGGGGCATTCACTTTATCAACCTGAGGGATCGATATGGCATCACCCAGATCGTCATCGATCAGGACGCTCCGAAGCATCTTCAAGACCTGGCAACGGAACTGAAATTCGAATACTGCCTTGCCGTCACCGGGCTTGTCCGGGAACGGCCGGGAACCATGAAAAACCCCGACATGACCACCGGCGATATAGAAGTAGCCGCCGCGGAAATACAAATTCTCTCACGGTGCGAAACCCTGCCCTTCATGGTGGACGAAAAATCGGAAGCCCGGGAAGACCTGCGGCTGAAATACCGATACCTGGACCTGCGGTCCTTTTCCATGCAGAGAAATATCGCC
The DNA here is from genome assembly GCA_016932135.1 of Spirochaetales bacterium. Classification (GTDB taxonomy): domain Bacteria; phylum Spirochaetota; class Spirochaetia; order JAFGDJ01; family JAFGDJ01; genus JAFGDJ01. Next base: position 6,619 of record JAFGDJ010000219.1, read on the forward strand.
TTGAGGCACCAGGTCACCTGGGCCACCAGGGAATACATGACCCGGCAGGGTTTCTTCGAGATCGAAACCCCTACCCTGATACGATCAACCCCCGAAGGAGCCCGGGACCTGCTGGTTCCCTCGAGACTTCAGCCGGGGAAGTTCTATGCCCTTCCCCAGTCGCCCCAGATGTTCAAGCAGATCCTCATGGTTTCAGGCTTAGACAGGTACTACCAGATAGCCCGCTGTTACCGTGACGAAGACGCCCGGGGGGACCGGCAGCTGGAGTTCACCCAGATCGACGTGGAAATGAGCTTCGTCTCCCGGGAGGATGTCCTTTCCACCCTGGAAGGCTTAATGGTTCATGTTTTCTCCGCGGCCATGCAAATCGACCTGCCGCGGCCCTTTCCCCGGTTCTCCTATCGTGAAGCCATGGACCGGTTCGGCACCGACAAGCCGGATATCCGCTTCGGTTTGGAGCTTGAAGATATCACCGAGACGGCCCGAAAGAGCGGCTTCCGGGTCTTTGCCGATACCGCCGAAGCCGGTGGAACAGTCAAGGCTCTCCGGGTTCCAGGAAAGGCCGAGTATTCCAGAAAACAGATCGAGGAACTGGAAAAAGCGGCGAAGATCTACGGCGCCAAGGGCCTGGCGTGGTTCAAGGTAACCACGGAAGGACTGGAAGGGGGCTCCGCAAAGTTTTTACAGGACGTGGGAAAGGAACTCCTGGACTGCCTGCAGGCGGTACCGGGAGACCTGGTGGTTATGGTGGCCGATACCTGGAATACCGCCTGCACCGCCTTGGGAGCCGTTCGGAGCGCCTTAGGCCGGGACCTGGGACTGGCCGAAGCCGGTGCCTTCCGGTTCTGCTGGGTCATCGACTTTCCCCTCTTCGAATGGAACGAAGAAAAGAAGGGCTGGGACCCCATGCACCATATGTTCTCCATGCCCCAGGAAGCCTTCCTGGCCACCATGGAAGATGATCCGGGGGCCGTTATGGGGGACCTGTACGACCTGGTATGCAACGGCTATGAACTCGCTTCGGGGTCTATCAGAATTCACGACCCGGAGATTCAGAAAAAGGTTTTCCGGATCATCGGATTCTCGGAAGAAGAGGCTCTGGAGCGGTTCGGATTCCTCCTCAATTCCTTCCGTTACGGACCGCCGCCCCACGGGGGAATCGCCGCAGGTCTTGACCGCCTGGTGATGATCATGGCGGGGGAACCCTCGATTCGGGAGGTCATTCCCTTTCCGAAGAATACGGCGGGTATATCTCCCCTGGAGGATTCCCCCAGCACCGTCGATGAGGCCCAGCTCCGGGAACTTCGTCTGACCTTGTCAAACCCCGAGGGTTCCGGCGAGGCCTGAGCCGACGTCCATGGAGAAAAAACGGAAGCGATTATACCGATTTCGTTTTACCCTGGCGGGCCGTCTGATGGTGGCTTTCATCATCTTCGGCCTGGCCATCGGTTACCTGACTTTCTTCTTCACATCCTTTATCAATCCCCTGGTGATGCTGCAGAAGGCATCGCAGCATATCCTGGAGCATGTAGAGCTGCGGAAAGGTCAAACCCTCGGAGCGACCATTGAAGATCTGCTGCGGCAGACTTCGACCCAGGAGACCCTGGCCGACATCCTGACTCCTCTGCAGCAGAACCGGGACCTCCTCAGTTCCCTGGTATTTTATGTTTCCGATCCGGGCGGCAGCGTCTGGAAGGCGGTGGATCTGACCGCCGGACCCGGCGCTGAATCCTTCGTCCCCGATCTGGGGACCTCCGCCGCCCTGAATTCCCTGGTACGGCCGGACCAAGACCGGGATACCAGACCTTTGATACGGCAGCGGGATGAAGTAACCCTGCTGATGGATATCACCGGTGATACCGACGCCGGCAGATACGCCCTGGGATTCACCTTTCGGAGAATGGTTTTTTCCAGCTATCTCCGGGAGAACATGACGCAGTTCATCATTTTCGCCGTTTTCGTCGGACTGTTTTCCCTGATTCTCGCGCGGATGTTTTCCAGAAGGATTTCCCGACCCATCATTCGTCTTACCAAAAAAGCCGCCACCATCGCCGAAGGAGACCTGACCCAGCGGTTTAAAATCCGGCGCCGGGACGAACTGGGATCTCTGGCCAACTCCCTGAACCTCATGGCCGATGAAATCGAAAAAAGGATGAAGGAAACGGAAAAACAACTGACCACCATGCGGACGATGAACAAGATCGACAAAGCCGTACTCTCATCCACCTCCCGAAACGATCTGCTGGACCGGGTGATGGGTTTCATCAGCGGTCAGTTCGCCGAGAGCAATACCATTCTTGCCCTGAGGAACGAAGAGAAAGGCGGTTTTGAGATCACCTCCTTCACCCCCGGTTTAACCAGGGGTATTCTGCGGGATCTACCCCTGCTTTCCGACAACGACTTCAGCGACGAACTGAAAAGCCGTATTCCCCAGGTCTTCCAGACCTCCGATCCGAAGGACGAGGTGCTGCGAATATACAAAGACATTACCGGCCATTACAGCTCGGTAAAAACCCTGCTGAACGTACCGATCTTCCGGGGAGGGGTTCATACCGGATCCATCATCATGACCAAACCGGGCAGGATACCCTACGGCAGCGATGAAACGGCCTTTATCGGCATGCTGGCCGACCAGGTGGGAGTGGCTTTGCAGAGTGTCCGGGAAGTGGAAAACCGGGAAGCCCTGAACCTGGGAGTCCTGCGGGCCCTCACCAAGACCATCGACGCCAAGTCACCCTGGACGGCCGGACACAGCGAACGGGTGGCCATGCACGCCGAATCCATCGGCTCGGCTATCAATATGAACGAAGAAGATCTGAGGGAACTGGCCATATCCGCCCTGCTCCACGATGTGGGAAAAATCGGTGTGGCCGAGGATATCCTGAACAAACCCGGCAGACTGACCGACGGGGAATTCGCCGCCATCAGGGAACATCCCGACCGGGGAGCCCATATCCTGGAGGATATTCCGGAATACGCCCATATCCTGGAGGGTGTCCGGTTTCACCATGAACGTTGGGACGGCTCCGGGTATCCGGAAAAGAGATCCCGGGAAGACATTCCCTTCTTCGGCCGTATCATCGCCGTGGCCGATGTATACGACGCGGTGACCTATGACCGGCCCTACCGATCCGGCATGTCGATAAACGAAGCCGTGGAGTTCATGCTGAAAGGAAAGGAAACCATGTTTGATCCGGATATAACCGACCTGTTTCTCACTGTCCTGGCCAGAGAAAAAAAGAACAACGAATCTTTGCTCTTTCCCTAGATATCCGGTACAATAAACCCATGATAACCCATGACATGATCCACCGCGCCCCGAAGGTAGAACTCCATGATCACCTGGACGGGGCCTTGAGGCCGGAGACCATTATCGACCTGGCGTTAAAAAACCGGGTGGAGCTTCCCGAAAAGGAACCCGAGGCTCTGGCCGAATGGTTTCACCGGGGATCAAACCGCAAGAGCTTATCCCTCTACCTGGAAGGGTTCGCCGTCACCGTGGCGGTTATGCAGACCGCCGAGGCGATTGAGCGAGTCGCCTACGAACACATGGAAGACCTGGCGGCGGATAACGTGGTATACGCCGAGATCCGGTTCGCCCCGATTCTCTGCACCCAGCGGGGCTTGAACCTGGAAGAGGTGGTGACTTCCGCCCTGAAGGGGCTCAAGCGGGGGCGAGAAGATTTCGGCGTGGATTTCGGTCTGATCCTCTGCGCCATGCGGCACCAGAAGATATCCTTGGAAATCGCCGAGCTGGCCGTGGCGTTCCGGGAAAAGGGGGTGGTGGGCTTCGACATCGCCGGGGATGAATACGGTCACCCTCCGAAGAAACACCTGGAAGCCTTTCAGTACATCCGTAACCGGAATTTTAATATCACCATTCACGCCGGTGAAGCCTTCGGCATCGAATCTATCTGGCAGGCCCTGCAGATTTGCGGCGCCCACAGGATCGGCCACGCTACCCGGCTGGTAGAGGACATGGTTATTCAGGGTACCAGGATTGAAAAAATGGGGTCTCTCTCCCACTTCATCCGGGACAAACGGATTCCCCTGGAGATGTGCATTTCCTCCAATATCCAGACCGGCGCGGCGG
>JAFGDJ010000220.1 GCA_016932135.1 Spirochaetales bacterium
GTGCATGATAGATAAAGAAAAACCCTTTGTCAACCTGTTGACTTTTTCCACCTTTTCGGGCACATTGTCATGCCCGTCGGCGACTTAAGAAAACCGGCGGGATTATCTTTTTTTCAGGTGGTGTCATGGATAAGGATTTTGTTACGAAGATGGAGTCTGCCTTACAGAAAGAGAAGGAAGAAATCATCCAAACCCTTATGTCCGAAGACGAAGACTTCGAAGCTCTGGTTAAGGACATGGATCCGAAAGACCTGGCTGATATAGCGGCGGACGATATAGACCGTTCCACTCTAGAAGTCCTGACTGCTAAGGATTCCCGGCGCTTACGTCTTATCGATTCCGCACTATCGAGGATTCGGAACGGCAGGTACGGGATGTGTATCAAGTGTAATAAAAAAATACCCGAAGCCCGATTGGAAGCCATTCCCTATGCGCTTATGTGCATCGAATGTCAAACCTCGGACGAACGCCGAAACCGGTAAACTCAAAGTCTTATTAATTGTTCATTTCCGGCCGATATTTCCTAGTAGTGGAGTATCGGCATGGAAATATCTAAAGCCTATAATCCTTCATCTCTTTCGTTAACAAACCTGGTCCGAGCCCGTTACAGCAGCAGCGGACGGATCGCCGTACCGGTGAAACGGAGCCATCTGATCTATTCACATCTGAAACATGTCTCCGGCGTCCCCGCTGTCAGCCGGCAGAACGGTTATTCCATCAGTTTACTGCGGCGGTTGGATAATCTTATCGACAGCCTCATCGGCATGGGAAAAGCCAGGGCTTTTACCCGGGATATTACCGGTTTGTCGGAAGGGGAACTCTCATCCATGATACAGCGTTATGAAGCGGATCTTCATTCCGCGGCGGTGAAGAGCCCCGGAGCGCACCAGGGAACGGTCCTGGGGGTCCAACTGAACACCCTGGTCTAACATCAAGCCATATAAGGATTATGCTTCAGTTCTCTCTCCAAGGTTGTCAGGAGGCCATGACCGGGATAGATCCTGGTCGCCGGAGGAAGAACTGATAGTTTTTTCCGTATACTGTCCCGTAATGCCTTTTCATCCGCCCCGGGGGCCTTGGTAATCCCCGCCCCTTCAAAATACAGGGTGTCCCCTGAAAAGAGAGTCTGTTGCTCTTCATTGTAAAAACAGCAGCTCCCCGGAGTGTGTCCGGGGGTGTGAAGGGTGACCAGGCCGGAATCGAAAACACGGTTGCCGTTGGCTAAAAGGACATCAGCCTTGGGCAGAGGCCAGGTTATATCGTTAAGCATTTCTTTGGCACTGCGATCCTGGCCTTGTAAACTGGCCTGATGGACTTGCTGCGCTTTGGGACCGAAATAGCGGTTATCGCTTCGATGTACGGCAATCGGCACCTTGATATTTCGTTCCTGAAAATATGCCTGAACAGAACCGGCCGCTTTGATATGGTCCAGGTGCCCGTGGGTGCAGAGAATGCCCCGGGGGGTGAGATTTTTAATGGTCATATGATGGATCAGGACTTCCGCGTCATCCCCCGGATCGATCAAAAGACATTCTTTTTTCCATTCTGAATAGATATAGGCATTTGTTGCCATGGGACCTACAATAATACGTTCTACCATGCTACATTTACATTAGATCATGAATCGAGGATAGGCAAGCAGTTTTTTATGGAACGGCTCCTTTTACCCTTATGTATCGGGATACTATTCTATCTCGCCGTTCCCGGCATCGGGGCTTTCACTACCCGGGCAAAATGGCGGGGTTTCCGGAAACGGATTATTGAGATTTCTCTCCGGCCGGAGGTCACCTATGCCGTTCTTCGAAGAAGCCGAGGTTTTGGGAATTACCGGGTCGTCGGCACGCTGAAAGCGATTCAGGGGGAGAACACCATCTGGATAAAGAGTGGCGGAGTGTCGGTCGCGGCGGAGTTATCCGGGGTTGATGTGTATGTTCTGCCGGCGGCTGAAGCTTCGCGGAGGGAAGACCGGATTGAGCATTATGAAGATACCATGGCTGAAGTTATGCCCGCCAGGGTATCCTGGAACAGCATTTTCTCCCTCCCCGAAGGAACGGAGCTCCTGGTAAGCGGGGCCTTATATATTGAAAAAGGTTCCGGGGTGTTCAGGAGCTCTCCGGAAACCCCCTTAACCGTGGTTATCTTTGAAGGGCCGGTGGATACCCTCGTTCCGCGGTCTATCTGGATCGGCCGGCATAAGAATGAGTATTGGAACAGATTCACCCCTATATCGGTTACCGCGGGATCTTTCGCTCTTTTCATTATCGCTTACACCCTCTTCAAAGTGCCTCTGCTGCGTTTCCAGGCCATGCTTACCCTTGTCATGAGCCTGGTTCCCGCCATACCCTTTCTGCCGCCGGGGGTGCTGCTGTATTTTTTCTACCGGGCCAGTTGGAAACGGGCCAGGCTGCTTCGAGCCGAGCGGGACCTTGTAAGGCTGCCTTTACGCTATTTTGAAGGCCAGGATCCCCGTCTATCACCCGCCACATTGCCTACCGGAGAGCTTTACGGTTTGGTTTTCTATCCCTCCTGCTCCGAAGCCTTGATGAAGATCGAAACCGCTACTATCCGAAAGAGCATTCTTGTGAGTAAAGACGAGGTTGCTGCGAAGGAATGCTGGGTTTTCGGCGCCTTGTCCGACCGGACCGTAAGCAAGCCTCAGGACAGGTTTTCCGAACTGGTATGTCTGCCGGGGAATCCTGAGGAGCTGGCAAAACGATGCAGTAATGCCGCCCGCAGAATGGAACTGCTCTCAGGATTGCTTTTTCTGTCGGCTTTCCTGATAAATTCCCTGCTTTTGCTGGTCCTTATCAATATCCTGATCCCGTAAGGAATGAGATAATTACTGTTCGTTTCCTTTCTTTCTCGCGTGATTGACCGTAATATGCCTGCCCCGAAAATCGCTGCCGTTCAGGGTTTCTATGGCGGCGTCGGCATATTGGGGACTGATATCCAGGAAGGAGTAGTTGTCCAGGACTTTGATACTCCCGATTTCGCTGTTTGGAATGTTCAAGGTTGAGCAGAACAGTTTGGTCAGATCTCTGGGGAAAATTCTTTTTGATTTCCCGATACTGATGAAGAGGGTAATAAATTCCTTGGACCCGGGGTTTTTCGCCGTATATTCTTTCAACAGATACGCTCCGATATAAGCCCGCATGGTGAAAGGCACGTTTCGGCGGATTATTTTTTTGTAGGCGTCCAGTTCATCGGGATTTTCTTCTTTCTTTACCCGCTGAATAAAATCCTTTAAAGTGTTTTTCAGATCTTTCTCATTGAGAGAAAACGGCGCTTTACGACTCATTGTTTCATTCTCCTGTTCGTCGTCGGATAGTGTTTTTTCTTCTGGTGAGACCCCTGAAACCGCCACCGGCCGTTTGAGGATTTCTTCAAAAGGAGCGGCTTCTTCCCCTTTTTTTGTATAGAGGATCGTCTGGATTTTACGGGATATCTTTGAAAAGATAAAAAGAATATCCTTATCAAACCCCGGTTCGGTCTGTTCTTCGGAGATATCAATCACCGCGGTTTGGAGATCGTCGAAGGTGATATTGCCCCTTCGTATATGATCAATGATCCTCTTCGCGGTTCCGATGACAATGTGGGGTTTCATCGCCAAGGCCCGATGTTCCCAGTCCTCGGCATCCGTTATCCCCAAAACTACCCTCCGCGGGGGGTGCCGCGGGGAGCCTCCGAAAATGCCCCATTGACGGTCAATTTTCCGAACCGTTTCGAGACCCGGAGCGATAATAACCGCGGACGGCCGTCCGGTTCCTCGAAAAGTTTTGTCCAGCAGGGGAAGAATGTAGCTGGCTGTCTTTCCCCTCGCATCCCCTGTTTCCACAAGGATATCTTTTTTCTGGAATATCAGGGGGATAACCTTTTTCTGAAGCGGGGTCATTTCACCATAGCCGGCTTTACGCAGGTGCTGTTGTATACAATTCTCCGATTTTAATTCGTCCGGTTTAAGAAACATCAAGACACCTACATGAATGTAAAGCCATTTTCTTAACCATAGTATCTGACATCGGCTTTGTCAAGGAAGGAGCCTGGTGTCGACGGAGGGATCAGTAGGAAAACCGATACAGATACCAGATACAGATACAGATACAGATACAGATACAGTAATGTGCTATTATATATTCAGGAGATTGTATGAAACTCAGACTGTTATCCCTGGTATTTATATTCGCCGCGGCCTTCTCTTTACGGGCGGAGCAATTCCGGTTTTCTCATACCGCCGGAGACCAGTACCGTATCGTTACCTCCGTGGAGGAGGATGTTTTTATCAACGGTATGTATTCCCACAGCGCCGACATCTTAAACCGGGTGGCTGTGGAAGTATTGGATGACCGGGAAGGCTCCGGGCTTATCCGGGCGGTTTTCCAGGTTTCCGAGCGGGCCTCCGGGGTCACCACGGCGTACCAGTGGTCGGAAGAGTATGTCTCGGAGTTTTGGAGATCTCCCTTGGGGTTTTACGATATTGACCGCCAATACATCATGCCCACGGTCCGGCATGTTCCCGCTTTTCCCGAAAGAAGCCTTGCCCCCGGGGATCGATGGACCTCGGAAGCGGAAGAAGTGCATGATTTTTCCGCGAATTTTCTCATGACCGAGCCCCTGCGGTTTCCCGTTATGGTCTCCTACATATATGAGAAGGATGAAGAGATTAACGGACAGGATATGGCGGTTATCGGTATTCAATACAGTGTCTTCCATCGGACGGGATATCCTCTGACCGGTCTGGCTCAGGACCTCAAACCGGTA
>JAFGDJ010000221.1 GCA_016932135.1 Spirochaetales bacterium
TTCTGTTTCAACGTGGTTTCAAAGAAGCGGATATTCTTCCCCTTCAGGGAAAGCTCTCCAATTCGAATCAGGTACATCATCGCCTTCCTTGGGGCAGCAGGGTTTCCAGGGTGGCGAGGAAGGTGTCCAGTTCCTCTTTCGTGGTGGTCGGTCCGACGGACACGCGGATCATGGAACGGCTTAAGGCTTCATCCGCTCCCAGGGCTTTCAGAACACGGCTGCCTCCCTTCTTCCCGCTGGAACAGGCGGAGCCGGTAGACACGTCGATCCCCTTTTCCCCCAGCATCCGCAGAAGCACCTCTCCCGGCAGGGGTGGAGCGGCCAGGGACAGAATCCAGGGGGAGAAAAGGGCGGCATTCTCCCTGTTTCGCTGCGGTACCGGCTGAACCCCCGGCAGGGCCTTCATTCCTTCCAGCAGGTGTTCGGAAAGGTCCTCCGCCCGCTTTAAACGGCCTGGGGCATCCGAGAAGGTCTTTTCCACCGCCAGGGTAAGGCCGTAAATCCCCGGCAGGTTTTCCGTGCCGCTGCGGAAGCCTTTTTCCTGGCCCCCGCCCCGGTAGAGGAATTCCAGAGGTTTTCGCAGGTACAGTAAACCGACTCCCCGGGGACCGGAAAGCTTGTGAGCCGACAGGCTTGCCGAATCGACTCCCAGTTCTTCCGGATGAAAGGGAATCTTCCCGAAGGCCTGGACCGCGTCGGTGTGGATATGCACAGGCCTTCCGTTTTTCTTCTCCCAAAGGCGGATTCGCCGGACAATTTCCTGAAGGGGTTGAATATTCCCCGTTTCATTGTTCACCGCCATGATCACCACCATCACCGTGTCCGGGGTAAGCAGGGCTTCCACCCCTTCGGGGGAAAGGGCCCCGGAGCTTTGCGCCCTGGCCTTATCCTGGTGGAAAGCGAAACGTTCCAGGGCGGCTACCGGTTCCAGGCAGGAAGGGTGTTCCAGGTTGGACACAATCACCCTTCCCTTACGGGGGCGATGCAGGAGACTGAAAATGACCATGTTGTTCGATTCGGTTCCCCCGGAGGTAAATACCAGGGTATCTTCGGGGAGATCCAGAGCCGCGGCGCATCTTCCCCGGGCTTCTGCAAGAAACCTGGCGGCGTTTCTTCCTGGGGGGTGCTTGGATGAAGGATTGCCCCAGTAGTCCAGGGCGGTGCGGGAAACCTCCCGTACAATGGCTTCATCCGGCAGGGCTGTAGCGGCCCAGTCCAGGTATACTCGATTCATCCCCCCATGATACGGCAGAAATCCCATTTCCTTCAAGAGCCGGCAGGTTTTCCGTTCTTGCCCTTGCAGGCGGAAACTATTACACTGACATAAGGAGATGCTCAGTGAATATTCTTCTGGTAGAAGATGAAGTCATACCGGCTATGGACCTCAAAAAAAGGTTGAGTGATTACGGTTATACCGTCAGCGGTCATGCCGTTACCGGTGAACAGGCTGTTTCTTTGGCGGAAAGTCTTGATGTGGATCTGATACTGATGGATATCAAACTGAAAGGGGACATGGACGGGGTTGAGGCTGCCAGGATCATTCGGGAGAAAGCCGAGGTTCCTATCATATTTCTCACCGCCTATTCCGACAAGAATACCTTACAGCGTTCCATGAGTATCGCCCCCCACGGGTATGTCTTGAAGCCGGTAAACGACCGGGATCTCTTTGCCACCCTGGAATCGGCCCTGGTGCGGAACCGCTTGGAAAAGGATCTGCGGAGGCGCATCAGCCTGGAGAACGTGTTTGCCCGTGTCGCTTCTTTGGCTGCTGCGGCGGATTCTCTGGATGAATTTCTGGCTGAAAGTCTGGAGGTTTTCGGTGAAACCCTTTCGGTGAGCCGGTCGTACTTCCTGGCGGTGGACAGAAAGAAAAAGGAGATTATCAACAGCCATGAATGGTGTGCCCCGGGCATTCCTTCGGTAATGGATATAGTCAACGGCCAGCCGGCCAGGGAAGGGGCCTATTTTTATGACCGCATGTTCCTTGGGGAGTATCTGGCCCTCTCCGATACGGAGCTTCTTGAGGACCCGGAAGCCCGGGATACTCTTCGGCGGCAGGATATAAAAGCCCTGCTGCTCTTCCCCATACTTTCGGGAAAGGAACTCCTGGGAATCATCGGTTTCGACGAGTGCCGATCTCCCAGAGACTGGCAGCCCGATGAGCTGAGGGCGCTGGAGACGATGGTGCATCTGGCCAAGGGGCTTTTTCTTCGCATTCGAAGTGAGGCCGGAATTCGTCGTCAACTAGTTTTAAACAATATGCTTTCCGATTTCACGGGAAAACTCATCGACGCCCTGCCGAATCAGATGGACCGGGTCGTTCAGGAGGCTCTGGAAGCCGCGGGGAATTATTTTCACGCGGAGAGAGCCTATGTTTCCTGCTTTTTGGAAGAAGGGCGTTTTTATAATAACACCCATGAATGGTGCGCCGAGGGAATCGAGCCGCAGAAAGATTTTTTGCAACATGTGGATACCCATACATTGTCCTATTTTTATAATCGATTGATGAAAAATGAAATTTTCGTTTTTGAGGATGTGGATGACCTCCCCGATAATGCCCGGGCTGAAAAAGAATCCTTTAAAAGGCAGTCCATTCGATCCATCATTATCTATCCTGCCTTTATCCGCGGCGTCTTAAGGGGATTCATCGGGTTTGATTCGGTGAGGAAGAAACGATCCTGGCGGAGCGTGGATCGGTCCTGGCTGACTCTTTTCAGTCGGTTGTGTATTCTCGGTGCCCTGTCCCCCCGGGATGAGGAGAGGTTGCTGATAGATGGAGGAAAAAATGATTCATGAACGTATGAAAAAAATCGAGGGCTTGAAGGCAGAGGTGCGTACAAAATCGGCAGAACGGGCAAAGCTGGTCGCCGAGCTGGGGAAAGCCTTGTGGGAACGAAAAGGAAAGGGCCGGACCGTCGGATCCTTGGACAGCCTGATGAAAGATCTGGACCGAAAGGAAGAAGAGAGTAAGGGATATCGCAAGGCCATCGGCGATATTCGTGCGGCTCTGGAAAAAAAGGAGCTTTTGGAAAAAGAGCTCTCAGCCTTAAAGGAAGAGCAATCCGGCGTAGAACGGGAATTCCAGGAAGCCTTTGAGGGTCTCGGTCGGAGCGCTTACCGTGTTTTCTCAGAAAAAGAACCGGAGGAATCCTCCATGACGGAACTGCTGAAGGACCTGGGAAAGAACGAGGTAACCCTGGCGGAAGCTGAGGAGGAACTCAAACGCTTTGCCTATACTGCTCAGAGCGAGGGGCTGTTTAAGAAACTCGCGGAAAAAAGCAAAGAGGCTCTTGTTGCATCAAAAGCCCGGGCTGCCCGGGGAAGACTGGCGAAACTGTACCGGGAGCTGGGAAAAATGGTTGCCCAATCGGCTATAACGGAACAGGAGTACTTCCGGGAGGTTTTTCAGCCTCATCAGCCCTGCATCGACGGCATGAGAAACCTGCGAAAGAAGGAAGAGGAAATAACCGCGGAAAAGGTGAAAACGGACGAACAGCTCGCCCTGTGGGGGGTAGAGAAAAACGGGAAAAAGAGAATCAGTGAATTGGATGAACGGGTCAAAGAAACCGAGAAAGCCAAGGAGGAACTGTTTCTCTCCGCCGGAACCGCCTTCCTCGCGGAGAAGGGGAAAGTCGAGACAGGAAAGGAAAACCAGGCGATTCGAGACCTCTTGAAAAACCTGGACGCTCTGGCTGAAACGCTGCACGGCTTGGAAGATGATATCATGAAGGAAGAGACCTTTTTACGGATTGATTCCCTGAAACATACAATATCCGATAAGGATCTAGCCATCCAAACAGCCCGGGACCGCATCGAGAAACTCAACGCGGAACTGAAGGAACAGCAGAAGATCAAAAAGCAGTTGCAGTCGGAAATCAAACATCTCGAAGAAAGCCTTAATCCCGAGGAACCGGATAAAAAGGAGTAACAGTATGGCCAAAGTCGGCATCATCGGCGGAAGCGGCCTGGACAACCCGGATATTCTCTCCGATTCCGAAGATCTTCGGGTCAGTACACCCTACGGCGATCCCTCCAGCCCGTTAAAGACCGGTACCATCGGCGGCGTGGAGGTAACCCTCTTGGCTCGTCATGGTCGTCAACATACCATCACTCCCACCATGGTTAATTACCGGGCGAATATCTTTGCCCTGAAAGAAGCCGGATGCACGCATATCCTGGCCACTACCGCCGTAGGGTCCCTGAAAGAAGAGATCCGCCGGGGCGATCTGGTTATCCTGGACCAGTTTATCGACTTCACCCGGTTGCGAGATCTCACCTTCTATGACAGTTTCGAGCCGGGCAGGCCTTTACACACCGCCATGGCCGAACCGTATGACGCAGGTTTGCGAAACCTTTTGATTAAAACCGCCGGCGAACTTGGACTGCCCTTTCATCCCCGGGGTACCGTGGTGACCATAGAAGGTCCCCGGTTTTCCACCCGGGCGGAATCCTTCATGTTCCGGGCCTGGGGAGCCGAGGTGATCAATATGTCCATTGCCCCGGAAACGATTCTGGCCAACGAGGCTGGCATCCCCTACGCCGGGATCGCCATGAGCACGGACTACGATTGCTGGAAAGAGGATGAAGAGCCAGTCTCCTGGGAAGCGGTGTTGGAGGTTTTTAACCGGAATGTGGAAAAGGTGACCCGGCTGCTCACCTCGGTCCTGCCTCGGATTGCCGAACAAGGCTAGGATGATCTGTCTTCTTTCTGCCCTGGGGGAAGAACTTTTTCCCTTCCGGGAGGCTCTGGAACACGCGACGGAGGAACAGGCTTCCGGACGTCTGTGGAACCGGGGTACCCTGGAGGGCCGGGAGGTGGTTCTCGGGGTTGCCGGTGTGGGGAAGGTGATGGCCGCTTCTGCATGCCAGGCGGCTTTAGATAATTTTCACCCGGAAAAGGTGCTCTTTACCGGCATTGCCGGAGCTTTTCACCCCGATCTTACCAGGGGCGATCTGCTGGTAGCCCGGGACTGCCTGCAGTACGACCTGGACCCGAGCCTCTTCGGCCTTGCCCCCGGACAGATTCCTCCTCCTGGGCAGGGACTTTATCCCGGCGACCCGGCTATGCTTGAGGCGGCGGAAACCTTTCATCCCCGGGGATACCGGATCAGCTTCGGCAGAATTCTTACAGCCGATATATTTCTCACCCCGTCAATCCTCCCCTTATGGGCCGATAAAATCGCTGCTCTGAAGGGGGACGCGGTGGATATGGAGGGCGCCGCCGCCGCCCTGCCGGCTTACCTCGGCCGGGTGCCCTTTCTGTTGATCCGTTCGATCTCCGACCAGGTTCAATCCGGCCCGGTGAAGGGATTTCGCGGGATCGTCAGGCAAGGCTCGGCTCGATGTCTGGAACTGGTACGATGGATCCTCCGCCGGCCTTGACAGGACCGGCCGATCTGTCTATAGTCAA
>JAFGDJ010000031.1 GCA_016932135.1 Spirochaetales bacterium
ATTCTGTCATATCGACGTTTAATCTCCCTTTCTTCTTCGTTTAAGGGATTCTCCGGGTAGTCGGGCAGGCGGTATCCCCGGCTCTGAAGTTCCTCAATCGCCTCTTTCATCTGGGGGACCGAAGCGCTGATGTTGGGAAGCTTGATGATGATAGTTTCCGGAAGATTCACCAGCCTTCCGAGCTCCTCCAGGTCATCCGGCAGTCGCTGACCGGCTTCCAGGTTTTCCGGAAAAGCGGCTATAATCCGGGCGGCCAGGGAAATATCCCGGGTTTCCACTTTCACCAGGGCTTGCCCGGCGAAGATTTTTACAACAGGCAAAAAGGACACCGTGGCCAGGGCCGGAGCTTCATCGGTTATAGTGTAGATAATTGTCGGTTTCATGCTCTTTTCCTTTTTCACGTTGTTTTAGGGATTATAACCACCGGCTTTTGGAATTCTCGTTTCCTTCCGTTTCTTCCACCGCCGACACCGATCCCCGTTGAAGGAGTTCCATGTCCAGCCGTATACGGATAGTTATTTCATCGCTGATGCGGCGACGGATCAGGTCGTCCAGCAAGCCGATGGTCAGTTGGCCCATCAATTCCGCCGGGGACCGGAGGGTGGTCAGGGGCGGATCGACCAGCTGGGCGATATCCTGATCACCGGCTCCGATAAGGCTGATATCGTCGGGAACCCGGAGATCCGCCTGGCGGCAGGCTTTTAAAGCCCCGGCGGCCAGGGTGTCGCTGAAACACAGCACCGCCGTGGGATACTGCTCATTCAGCAGCAGTTCATTCATCGCCTTGAAACCTTCCTCCGCGTCGTATCCTCCTGCGGACACGAAGAAGGACTCATCGAAAGGGTGTTTCCGGCTGGCCAGGACATCCCGGCAGGCCTGGCAGCCCGGTTCGGCTTCCAGGTCGGGACCGATACCGATATAGCCGATGGCTTCATGACCGGATGAGGCAAGCATATCGGCGGCGTGGTAAAACCCGGCGTATGAATCGACTACGGCGTAGTGCCCCGGAAAATCCAGAGAAGGCAGAAATTCGCCGGTATAGATTACCGGAATGCGGACTTCTTTCAAGAATGCTTCCGATGATGAATCGCCGGGGGAGGGGACAACGATGAGCCCCTGAACCCCTGAGGCCGGCAGGTCAAGGATGTCTTTTTCCTGCCGGTGCCGGTCATAGTCACTGGAACGGATGATCAGGCGGTATCCCGAATCCGCCGCTCGGCGTTCCAGAATGCTGGAGAACCGAACATTAAAGGGGATAGACATATCGTTCAGGATGAGACCCAGTTCGCCGGAAGGGGGGGGCTCATTTTTCCAGCGCGATTTCTCCTGAATAAAGATTCCCTGTCCCTGGGTAACCCGGATGAACCCCTCCTGAACCAGGTAATCCAGGGCTCTGGAGATGGTTTTATGACTGGCGTGAAAGTGAACGGCCAGCTCACGGAGGCCCATGAGTTTTTCACCGGGAGCAAAACGCCCGTTGAGGATGTTTTCCTTCAGTTCTCTGTATATTTTGAGATAAAGAATATCCGCCATTTTTAAAGCCTCGCTTGTACTATAGCTGCCCGGGTCAACTTATACAAGATTACAGGAATTATTCTATATTGTTTTATTTTTGTTTACCTTTTGTTAACTAATTGTTTGACATCTCACCAAAGGGATGGTACACTGATGGCAATCATGAGGAGGAAATGATGGCAAATGTAATTTTAGAAAATATTACCAAGGTATATCCCGGCGATGTAAAAGCCGTGGATAATGCCAATATCGAAATCAAAGATCAGGAATTTGTTGTGCTGGTTGGTCCTTCGGGATGCGGAAAAACCACAACCTTGAGGATGATCGCCGGTCTGGAGGAGATAACCGAAGGTACCCTGACCATCGACGGAAAGGTCGTGAACGATGTCCCTCCCAAGGACAGGGATATCGCCATGGTTTTTCAGAATTACGCCCTGTATCCCCATATGACGGTGTATGACAACATGGCTTTCGGTTTAAAAATTAGAAAATTTCCTAAAGCGGATATTGATGCCCGGGTTAAGGAAGCAGCACAGATCTTAAGTATAGGCAATCTGTTGGACAGAAAGCCCAAGGCTCTCTCCGGCGGTCAGCGGCAGCGGGTGGCTGTCGGCAGGGCCATCGTTCGGCATCCCAAGGTGTTTCTTTTCGATGAACCCCTGTCGAACCTGGACGCGAAACTCCGTGTGCAGATGAGAGCGGAAATCTCGAGCCTGCATCACCGTCTGAAAGCAACCATGGTTTACGTGACCCATGACCAGGTGGAAGCCATGACCATGGCCGATAAAATCGTGGTGATGAAAGACGGGTTGATTCAGCAGATCGGCGGACCCCTGGAACTCTACAACTCTCCTAATAATCTTTTTGTTGCCGGCTTTATAGGATCGCCGCCGATGAATTTTATTGAAGGTCGGGTGGCCGACAACAGTAATGTATTCGACGCCGTAGACTTCCGGCTGCCCCTGACGTCTCAAAAGGCTTCCCTGGTGGCGTCTTACAAAGGCAGCCCCGTTATCTTCGGTGTGCGGCCGGAAGACCTCACCTTGGATCCGAAAGGGACCGAAGACAATGCTGTCACCGGTTCGGTGCTGGTAGTGGAGCAGTTGGGTGAACAGCTCCACCTGCACGTGGAAATGAAAGATGCAACAATTATTGCCAAGGTACCGCCTCAGACGAAGGTGGCCGTGGGGGATAAGGTTTTCCTGAAACCGAATATGGAGAAGGCGCACTTCTTCGATAAGGAAACCGAACAGGTAATCCGCTGAAATCTCTTTAACCGGGGATAGGCGTGGTTGCTTATCCCCGTTTTTTTATTCCCTTCTTAGTGTTTTTTACCGTGGACCCGGCAGAATAGTATATTGCTTATTCAAAAAGTGTAATGTCTTTTTCTGTACATCCATGAGTTATGGCGGTGATAGAAGTTTATCCCTACATACATTATTGGTCTTTCAGGTCCACGGCGGGGAACGGTAAATAATCCTTGACCGTTTGGAAAACCGGGTGTATAATCTTAGATGATAGACGTCAGACGACTAACAACAGAAGGGTGTAAGTATGAAACGAATCGGCGGAAAGAAACCTTTGTATACGTACGTACAGGAAGAAATCCTTGAACTCATTAAGAGCTGGGATCATTCAAAACCTTTACCCAGTGAGACGGATTTGTCCAAACAGATGGGAGTAAGTCGTTCTACCGTTCGTGAGGCGATTCAGAACCTGGAAAAATCGGATATCCTTTTTAAACGCCATGGAGTTGGGACCTTTATTCATCATAAAGGGGTTTCCGTGGTTACAGCCCTGAACAACCTTCATGGAATTCAGAATATTGTACGCTCTATGGGAAAGGAACCGAGTTTTAAAGAGCAGGTTCTTCAAATGGTTAAAGCTGACGCTGAAATCTGTACCGTCTTGGGGACAGAGGAGGGAACTCCTGTCATTGAAGTGTCCTTGGTGTATCTGGCGGATGATGTGGAAATCATCAAGGGAATCAGTTATCTGAGTCCGGACCTGTACGCCGACAATCCGGAAGGCTTTATGGAGAAAATCCGGATTCATGGGGAAGAGGGGCACAGTCTTTTCCGTATTATTGACGATGAAACTGTTTCCGGCGTAGACCACACGGTGGCACAGATAGAAGCGTTAGCAGCAGGTCCGGAAATCGGCGAGGCTCTGAATATCGCCCCGTCAAATCCAATTATCAGACTGAAAGAAACTCATTTTAGTCGGGAGGGAAAGGCGATTATGTTTTCCTTGGACTATATCGATACGAATCGTTTCGAACTCCTGGTGGTACGTAAGCGGTCTTTTTAGAAATATTCTGTAACAGTGTAGGAGATTTTCATGCAGGAATGGATGGCGGCTATTGATTATCGTGATGAAACCGGGCTGGAAGGCAGGAAGCAATACCATATACAGTGCTCGGCCGGTGATATTGCTCCGATTGTTATCGTACCGGGAGATCAGGCCAGGGTCCTGAAGATTGTGGATAAACTTGCAGGGGCGAGAAAGATCGCTGAGAACCGGGGACTTATCACTTACACGGGGGAATACGCAGGGACGCCGGTATCGGTAACCTCCACCGGTATGGGGGGACCTTCTGCGGCTATCGTGTATGAAGAACTCATCAATCTGGGTGCCCGCTACCTCATACGGGTGGGAAGCGTAGCCTCTCTGCAGCCGAATATAAAGCGGGGAGATCTCTCTATCCCCTATGCCTGTATCCGGGATGATGGGGCTTCGGTCTATTATGTTCCGGAAAACTACCCTGCGGTTGCGGATCCTTTCCTCTATACCGCCCTGATGGAAGAGGCGAGGAAACGGGATGTTCGGTTCCATACCGGTATCAACTGGACACATTCCGCTTTCTACGCCCGATCCCAGGAATATTTTCGGCAATGGTGGCGCAAGGGGGTTATCACTATGGAAATGGAAGCCTCCGCCCTTCTGGTGATAGGGACTCTTCGGGGTGTAGCCACGGCTTTTATCGGTACGGTGTATGAAAACAGGATTCTTCAAACTAAGGGTGATGGTGTGGATCTCTCGGTGAAAGACGTTTCCGAAGAGGTGATTAAACGTGGCGTCGAGAATTCCATCGAAATAGCCCTGCAAGGGGCGGTTAATGCCTTTAAGGCGAATAGTAAAAGATAGAAGGAGAAGACTTGATGAAAAGAACGCGACACAAAAAAATGTTTCCATCTCTGTTGGCTTTCATCATCCCGGTGATGATGCTTGGAACCTTTAACCTCTATGCCGGTGGCAATAAGGAAGATACTCCGGAGGCTGAGGAAGTATCGGTAGTGCGGCTGGTGAGTGAACGAGGCTCTCACACCGAAGCGTGGAAAACCCAGATGGAGGGGTTCGAGGCCGCGACAGGAATAGATCTGGAAATTACCCAGCATCCCTACGCGAACTACTTTGATCAGCTCATGTTGAATTTTACCGGTGGACAGGCGGGTTTCGATGTGCCTTACATCTCCATGCTCTGGTACCCGACTCTGGCTACGGCGGGCTATATTCAGCCCCTGAACGAACTGGTGGAAAAAAATCCGAACTTAACGGAAGATATGCCCGGATTGATGAAATCTTCCATCGAAGGAAATCTGTATTTTATTCCTTACATGAACGAAGTGGGAGGGGTGGTTTACCGTACCGATCTGTTCAACGATCCGGAGGAACAGAAAAATTTCAAGGCCAAATACGGTTATGAGCTGGCTCCCCCGAAAACCCTGGAGCAGTATGTGGATCTGGCGGAATTCTTCCATCGGCCCCCGGATTTGTACGGTGTTACCCTGATGGGGAAAAAGAGTATCTTTCTGGCGACCCATTTTATGAACCGGTTATGGGCTCGGGGCGGCGATTTGCTGGATGCAGATATGAAACCCATTTTTGACAATGTAATTGGCGTGCAGGCTTTACAGGAAGCAGTTGATATGTTCCGATATGCGGGGTCGGCTGCTCTGTCCTATGATTTTCAGGAAGCCCTGACGGAGTTCAAGCTCGGTAAAAGCGCCATGGCGGAATTATGGACCACAGCCATGTTTCATGTGAACGATCCCGCGAGTTCCCAGGTAGTGAACAAGGCTTCCTTTGTCGGTTTCCCGAAGCCTGCTGACGCGGTGAATGAAAAACGGCCTCGGCTCTATATTTCCTGGGGTTTTGCTCTTTCCTCGGACGCCGTGAATAAGGAAGCCGCTTTACAGTGGATAGAATATGTGATAGGTGAAAAGCAACTGGCCGAGGCTTCTCCCCTGGGAACGGTCCCCGCCAGGCTGAGCGCCCTGGAAGACCAGGATCTCATCAATGCTCTGCCCTGGCTCAAACCCTTTCAGGAAGCCCTGGGTGACTGTATCCCCACTCCCATGGTACCCCTCATTCCCGAGGGTAATACCATTGTAAACCAGTTTATCGCTCCCGCCGTATCGGAATGTTTGACCGGGAATATGACCGCTGAAGAAGCCCTCAGGGACGCCGCGAAAAAAACCTACGATTTACTGAAAGAAAACGGATATTACGATTAAAGATGTCTTGTTATATTCTGTCTGCTCGGGAAATACTCCCGGGCAGACAGGTGGAGAGAGGAAGATGCTGAACCGATGGGACAGAAAAAAGTACGAGGCGGCCGGTTATCTGCTTCCCGGTCTTTTGTTTCTTTTCGTCATTTTCATCATTCCTCTGGGCTACGCCGTAGGCATAACCTTTTTCAGGTGGACCCTGATACGACCGGATCTGGGGATCCGGTTTGTGGGCTTGAAGAATTATATCACCATCCTCAGTGATCCCTTTACCTGGCAGACCCTGGGAAGGACCCTCCTTTTTGTTATGGCGGCGGTCTTTCTTGAGATGGTTTTAGGAACGGCTGTTTCTCTGGTCTTGAATCTCGGTTACCGGGGGCACAATCTGGTACAATCGGTCTTTCTTATTCCCTTTATGATGGCTCCTATTGTTGTCGGGTTTGCCTGGAGGTTCCTCCTCAATAACAGTTTCGGCCCGGTTCCTGAATTATTCCGGTCCATCGGTCTAGGGAGCGTGGTGGACACACCGCTTCTGGCAAATCCGAAAACCGTACTGTTCGTCCTTATTCTGGTTGATCTGTGGCAATTCACTCCCTTTGTAGTGCTGGTTACCTTGGCGGGGATGAAGTCGCTTCCCGCGGAGCCCTTTGAAGCCGCAGTAGTGGATGGAGCTACGGCTTGGCAGCGCTTTTGGAGGATCACTGTTCCGCTTCTTCGTCCCTCAATTCTTGTGGCGGTGGTTATTCGAACCCTTACAGCTTTTCGGATTTTCGATACGGTGAGTATTATGACCGGTGGAGGACCGGGATCCTCCTCGGAGGTGTTGTCCTACTTTGGATACCGCATGGCTTTCCAGTCTTATGAAATGGGTCTGGCCGGAACCATCGGCGTTCTCACCATGGCTGTTTCATTGATCTTCACGATTTTTTATATCAGACAGGTAGGCGTGGAATGATAGGGAATCAAAGGAATACCAAGCTGCGAATTCTCTACGCTATAGTCATTGTTTTTATGCTTATCTGGACGCTGTACCCTCTCTTGTGGATCGCCTTTGCTTCCGTAAAGCCGAAGAATGCCCAGTTTCTTCCCGTTTGGTTTGGTTTCCGTCCGACCCTGGAGAATTATCGGACCTTCTTTCAAAACAGCGAGTTCGTCCGATGTTTTATCAATAGTATGATCGTCACAATTCTGTCGGTTCTTCTTTCTCTTATCATCGGTACCCCCACCGCCTATGCCCTTGCCCGGTTCAAGCTGAGACGAAAGTCCGGTATTATGATCTTTATCCTGCTGGCTCGAATGACTCCGCCGGTGGTTCTGGTTCTCCCGTTTTTTCTTATGGCAAAAAAGATGAATCTTTCGGACACCTATCTGGCCCTGGTCGCCATGGGTTCTTTTTTATCCGTGCCCTTCGTTATCTGGATGATGAGGGGATTCTTTGATGAAATACCCGTGGAGATAGAAGAATCCGCCGTGGTAGACGGGTGTTCCCGTTTTAATGCCGTTTGTAAGGTTATCCTCCCTCTGGCTGCCCCGGGCTTTGCCGCCACTGCGGTCCTCTGCGCCCTTCTCGTCTGGAATGAATTTTTCTTCGCCCTGGTATTGAGCGGTAATCGTACAAGAACTCTACCCGTGCTGGTAAACATGTTTGTCAGTGAAAAATCGGTGGACTGGGGCACCATGAGCGCGGCGGGGATCATCACCGTGCTTCCTTTGATCATCTTCGGCCTGCTGGCCCAGAAGCATCTTGTCCGGGGTCTGACCATGGGAAGCATCAAATAACTGATTTTACACCAGATGCAGCACAAACCCCAGGAAGAAACTCACTCCCCCTGCCAGGACGAAGAGATGCCAGATCACGTGTCCCAGGGGGATTCTCTTGATCAGGTAAAAAAGGATGCCGACGGTGTAGCAGCCGCCGCCAATATAGATCCACATCATCAGAGCCGGAGGAGCGGCGGCAAGAAGCGGTTTGATGAAAAAGGCAATAATCCAGCCCATGGGCAGGTATAAAAGGTCGCTGGCGATGTGCTTTTTTCTGAAAACCAGCGACTTCATCAGGATCCCCGCCAGGGCAAGGCCCCATTCCAGGCCGAACATCACCCAGCCGCCGGAGCCTCGCATAATTACCAGGGCCACAGGAGTGTAGGTTCCGGCGATGAGCAGGTAGATGGCCGCCTGGTCGAAGACCCGCAGAACGGCATAGGTCCGGGGCATATCGTGAAATACGTGAGTTAAGGTTGATGACAGGTACAAGAAGATCTGGAAGGACCCATACAGGGCAAAGCTGGTAATGATCCATGGGTCGCCGGTTCCGGCGCTCAGGACCAGCAGGACAATCAGTCCGACGATGGACATGCCCGCGCCGATACCGTGGGTGACGGCATTGAGCTTCTGTTCGACCTTTTCCAGGGTCCCCGAAGATTTTTCCATGGATTCCAACCTATCATATTTCTAAAAAACTGTCTTACCAGGTGTGTAAAGTTTCGGTAAAAACAGAAGTTCCTGCTGCGGACCGGCAGGTCCATGGTGGGGGACAATAGGAAAAGGATTCCGGGATAGCGGAATTGACACTCCATATAAAAAAATCTGCAATAGAACTAGTTGGAGACTGGTTGAAATGATAGTTTATGGTGCCTTTGAAGCAAAGACTCAGCTGTCCGAACTCTTGGAAAGGGTGGGCGGAGGTGAAGAAATCGTTATTACAAAACACGGTGTGCCGGTAGCCCGGCTTTCTCCTGTTCAGAGTGTTTCCGCCATACCGGTGGAAAAAGTTATTGCCGGTTTTCTTGAAACGAGAAAAGGGATCACTCTTGGACCTACACCCTTGTCTGAGCTGCGAAAGGAGGGGAGAATGTGAAGACCTTTGTTCTTGACTGCTCGGTCTCTTCAGCCTGGTGTTTTTCCGACGAGAGCGATGCGTATTCCGACGCGGTGCGCCACTTGTTTACCGATTCCTGGAATGCCTTGGTACCCCCTATCTGGTATCTTGAAACCCTGAATGTATTGTGGGGCGCGGAAAAACGAAAGCGCCTGGCCCCGGAAGAATCCGCTCACTTTCTGAGACTCTTCAATGCTCTGCCGATTACCGGAGAAACCTTGGGGTTGAAGGCGGCTCTGAAGATGGAGCTGCTCCTGCTGGTAAGGATGTATGATATCTCTGTGCACGATGCTTCATACCTTGACCTGGCGATTCGACAGGGAAACCCTTTGGCCACTCGAGACCTGCGACTGAAGTCCGCCGCCGCTGCGATCGGGGTGAAAACCCTGATCCCTTAAGAATCCCTTTCCTTTTCCAGATAACTGATGGTCCGGTACCTCACGAAGGTATGCAGGCTTTTATCTTCCGCGATCTTTTGTCCCAGTAAAAATCCTCCGGCCATTCTGTCGTGCCCGCCGCCGAAACCCAGATCCTTGAGGATGTACCGTACCACCTCGTTGGCTTTGTACGTATCGGTGATGCTCCGGATGGAAAACTTGATCCCCGATTCCCGGGGGGAGTAGGCTACCACGAGATCAACCCCGGCTATAGTGATGACGATATCCCCGGCGGCACCGAGAAGGGAGTCGTTGCAGTTATCCAGGTAGAGGAAGGCCGCCGGGCCGTAGACTTCCACGCCGCTGAAAGCCTTGGCGTAATCGTACAGGTCGTCCCGGGATATCTGGTTTCCCTTCAGTTCGGTAATAAGGCTGATGTCCGAAAGGCCGTAGAGGCGGTAGAACATATCCATGTCCAGGGTCGACACACCCCGGGTAAGGTCGTCGGTATCCATGAAGATGCCGTAGAGCAGGGCGGTGGCGACGCGGCGGGGAACCTCGATATCATTTTCAAAAAAGTATTGGCTGATGATAGTGGAGCAGGCTCCCACCTCTGGACGGATATCGACAAAGGCGCATCCTCCGTCCCCCAGGAATTCATGGTGATCGATCACCGCCACCTCATCGGTGGCCAGGTCGGTAACATTGGAATTCCCCTTCTGCACATCCACCAGGACGGCCCAGTCCTCTTCCCCCAGAGTAGAGGCTTCCCGCGCGGGAGTTAACTCTATCTGAAAGAGTTCCAGCATCTTCAGGGCGTTGGCTTTTTCCAGTTCGTTTTCATACACGATCACCGTTTCGATGCCCCGTTGCTTCAGCAGGTACTGCAATCCGAAGGATGCGGCAATGGCGTCAGGGTCCGGGACGTTGTGGGGCTGCAGAAAGACCTCATCCGGGGCTTTTTTCAAGAGTTCGGCCAGTTCATCCAGTTTTGTCATGGAGGAGCCTCCTGTCAAAGGATGATTCTATTATAGCATACTGTGGATTTGTTATGGTTTCTGTCTCGATGTTGGAAATGTGTTTGTTATCACCGGTCTTCTAAGCCCCCGCGAAGGAATCGGCTATCCGGATAAGTTCCTCCCGCCGGGTGAAAGCCATCACCGCCGCCGCCCGGGCTACCGCCTCTGTCAGGGGCGCCGGAGGAACGGCCAGGAAGGCTTCCGCCGTGAGATCCCCGGCGATAAACTCCCGGGCGGCGTGAATGCAGCTTTTCCTTTCTTCCGGGGTAAGGCAGCGGTAGACAAAGACGGACAGCGGGGAGTTCTGCAGGTCGAACCGGGAAGCGCTGGAGCGGCCTTCCTCCAAAAGCTTGAAGAGGGCAGTGGTCTCTTTCTTTTTTAAGTGGAAAAAGGACGGGTTCTCAGGTAAGTGGGAGGATAGGCGGCTGAAGTCGTCCGCGGTCTCCAGGTCTCCCATAAAGTAAGACATGGGGGCGTCTCCCCCGGAAAGGTCCGCCAGGGCTTTCAGCAAGCCTGCGCTGATCATTTTAACCCCCAGGTATTCTCCCGAGGTCTTCAGATTTGTGGCGACTTTTTCCTGAAGATGACGGTATTCCTTTTCTTCCGGGTAGCCGTTGAAGGAATTAAAAACATTCTCCGGTTCCAGGGTGACGAGGAACTTCTCCATCTTCATCAGGGCGATACTGTAACTGCCGATGGAGTAGAGACCCTGTACCCGGAGGTCGGGGTTGCTTTCGGGCAGGAGTTTCCAGGTGTTGTCCAGGAACTGGGCGGGGCTTTCTTCGGCGAAGTTGTGGACGTCCCGGTTGGCGAAACGCACCGCCGTTACCACGGCTTTTTTAATCTCTTCTTTGGTGAGGCCTAAGTGAAATTCTTCGTTCATTCGGAGTATCCTGGCTTCCAGGTGTTCCGGCGGGCGGCAGCCCGTCTTATCGGGACCGCGGAAGGGCACGGTCATCTCGATGGCCGCGGTGGCAACGAGAAGATCACGGTCGGGAACGATTTCTTTCAACAGCAGGTTCATCACCAGGGCGCTCAAAAACTCGTTTAGCCCGGCAAAGGGGGACGGAGCGTCTCCGGGAGCGAAACCGAAGACCGCCGCGGTACAGTAAAAAGGCCTGTTTTTCTCAGGGATTTTATCTTGAAGGCGGACAACGCCTTTTTCAGAAATGATAAAAGGAGCGAGCAAATCTTCGATGGTGTCAAGGAACCCTTCGTCTACCTGGTAATACACGGTGTCGTGAAAAAGAGCCGCCAGGGTGCTGTGGGCGTCCGACGGATCCGACAGGTCGAAAATATGTTCAGGAGTATGAAAACTGCGCTGCTGCATACTCATGGCGCGGTGGACAATAACGCCGATGCGTTCAACTTCCCGGGGAGCAATGTCCGCTCCCAGTTGATGCAGGGATCTCTGCAATAAACCGATGGTTCGATGAACCGTGCCTTGGGGAATGGTTATCCCGCCGGAGGGTTTCTGTGTCATGGTAATCTCCTTATGTATATCCTAACGCTGATGGGAAAAAACTTCCATCTAGAAAACTTTTATTTTTCGCGGACCGTTGACAGGAATCTGCATTTGTGTAAAATTAGGATCGCCTAATAATATTAGTAATATAAATTTCTTAGGAGGAGTCGAGTAATTATGTTTAAGGGAAAAAGAGATGAGTATCGTCGTTGAATCAGAAAAGCCTAGGGTTGATGTTTCTGTTTTTGAAAAGCAACGGGTCGTAAGAAGAAAGAAAGGCCTTCCCCGGCTTCTTGAAATTGCCGGCACAAAATCGATACTCCTGGTTTTTGCCGGTCTGTTTTCCATCATTGCCGTCATTGCCCAGATGACCCCCTTCATTACGGTTTATTTGATGATGCGCGAACTGATTCAGAATATTACTATGCCGGCCCATATCAACACCGGTTATATCCGACAATTGGCATGGATAACCGCCGCCGGTATAGCCGCTTTCGGGGTATTAACCTATACCGGCAGTATGCTTTCCCATATCGCCGCGTTCAATATCCTCTATGAAATACGCCTCGCCCTGGCGGCGAAACTCGGCAGGTTGGGCATGGGGTATTTTACAAGGCGCCATACCGGAGGCATAAAAAAGGTTCTTCATGAGGATGTAGAGCGGATAGAGCTTTTTGTCGCTCACCATATTGTTGACCTTGTACAGGCCATATCTTTGCCTGTCATTGCCCTGGTGTTTCTTTTCGTCCTTGACTGGCGTCTTGCCCTAGGCGTGCTGATCCCCCTGCCCGCCGCGTTCATCGCCCAGTTTTCCATGTACAACAAGAACGGACAGAACCTTTACACGGAATGGCAGGAACGATTGAAGACCATGAACGGAACTATTGTGGAATATGTTCGGGGAATGCAGGTAGTCAAGGTATTCAATCAGACTGTTTCCGCCTTCAAGCGGTTTAAAGAAGACGTGTCCGCTTACCGTGACCTTACCTTCAACTGGATGAGGAGCGCCTCCAACGCCTTCGCGGGTTTTTCCATCCTGCTGGGCAGTGCCGCCGTTTTTATCGTCCCCATGGTGATTATTATCCTGCGTTCCGGTCCGGTACCGGATTATGGTTCCTTTGTTTCATCGGTATTCCTTTTTCTGTACATAGGCATGGGTATTTCTCTTCCTCTGTTCAAACTTATGTTTATGTCTTCTTACCTGATGCAGGTCAGCACGGGTCTGGCGGGGATCGATGAAATCCTTGATCACCGGGAAATAGAGAATACCGGAGGCAGCGGTGCCCCTTCCCGGTTTGATATCGAATTCCGCCATGTTTCCTTCTCCTATGGAGAACATGAAGTACTTCACGATATCTCCTTTACCGTACCCCAGGGGGGTGTAACAGCCCTGGTTGGACCTTCCGGGGGAGGGAAAACCACCATTGCCAACCTGACAGGCCGATTCTGGGATATCGATACCGGAGAAATACTCATCGGCGGAATCAATATAAAGGATTTTCCCGTGGAAGAATTGAACCGCACCGTGTCCACGGTTTTTCAGGACGTCTTTCTCTTCTTCGATACGATTGAAGCGAACATCCGTATGGGGAACTCCGCCTGCGGCTTTGAGGAGGTACAAGCCGCGGCAAAGGCGGCGCAGATTCATGATTTTATCGAATCTCTCCCTCAGGGGTATAAAACGATGATCGGTGAAGGCGGAACGTACCTCTCCGGCGGGGAACAGCAGCGTATCGCTCTGGCCCGGGCTGTGTTGAAAGATTCACCCATTGTATTGCTGGACGAAGCCACGGCTTATAGTGATCCGGAAAATGAAATCAGGATTCAGGAAGCCCTGTCCCGGGTGCTGATGAATAAAACCGTCATCGTAATAGCCCACCGTCTCTACACCATCCGCGATGTGGATCAGGTGCTGGTTATTCATCGGGGCAGAATAGAAGAGAGCGGCACCCACGCGAGGCTTCTGGAAAAGGGAGGTCTGTATAAAAAAATGTGGGAGATCCACGCCCGGGCAAGAAATTGGGACCTGGGAAAGGAGAAGGTAGATGATTAAATTCCTGAACGCCCTCACCCTGAATGATATCGGCAGGTTGAAAAAAACCTTTTTTTACGAAATCGGGCAATCGATCTTGAGGGGGCAGGCCTATGTCGTCATTTTGATGGTAGTGCTTGAGCTCTTAAAGCCCCTGCTGGAAGAAGGGAGACAGGTCGCTACTGCGCGTCTGTTTTTCTATTTCCTGTGGATGCTCTTCGCCACGGTGCTTCTGTTTTTTGTAACAAAGCACGGCTCCGTCGCGGAGACAGTTACGGCTTACGGCATCGGTACCGACGGCCGCATCAGGCTGGGGGATTATGTGCGAAAACTTTCCATGGGATTTTTTAAAGGCCGGGACCCCGGAGATATTACCGCCCTGATGCTCCAGGATTACGCGAATATTGAAACGATGCTGGGTCATTTGCTGATGAGCGCCTTCGGTTCAATTATCATGCCCCTGGTGTTTCTTGCTTTCCTGATTCCCCTGAATGTGAGAATGGCCCTTATTACTCTGGCTCCGCTTCCTCTTTCAATAATCGTTGCCGCCGCTTCCCGTTCCCTGGTCATGAATACCGGTAAAAGACATATTGCGAGTAAGAA
This sequence comes from Spirochaetales bacterium, assembly GCA_016932135.1. Classification (GTDB taxonomy): domain Bacteria; phylum Spirochaetota; class Spirochaetia; order JAFGDJ01; family JAFGDJ01; genus JAFGDJ01. The sequence continues at coordinate 14,401 of JAFGDJ010000031.1, forward strand.
CAACGCCACATCCAGGATGCTTGAATATCTGGAGGGTATAAAAAATATTAAGGCTTTTAATTTAACGGGGGAAAAATTCAGCCGTCTGAAAAAAGCATTCCTGGCTTTGAAGCGGGACAGTATCCTGGTAGAGGCGACGGGAGGTCCGGCGGTTATCCTTGGAGTCTGGATCCTGAATATGGGAATCGCCCTGATCATGCTCAGCGGAATTTCCTTCATTCTCAAAGGCACCCTTTCCATACCGCATTTTCTGTTTTTTCTTATCGTCGGAACCCGGATGTATGATCCTTTAAGCAGGGCCATGGTAAATTTTGTGGAGATCAGTTATTACTCTCTTTCCGTCAGGCGGATTCAGGAAATCTATGATATCAAACCCCTGCCTGAACCGCGAGAGTACGTTCCCGTGACGGGGCACGATATCGAATTTAAAAACGTGACCTTTCGGTATCATAACACGGATGTCCTCAAGGATGTCAGTTTTACCTTGCGCCATGATAACATGACGGCCCTGGTAGGCCCTTCGGGTTCGGGGAAATCGACTATTACCCGCCTTATCGCCCGGTTCTGGGATGTGAACAGCGGCAGTCTTCATATAGGCGGCAGGGATATAAAGGATATCACCTACGAAACCCTCATCGGAAATATCAGCATGGTGTTCCAGGATGTGTACCTTTTTCAAGACACCGTCTTGAATAACATAAAAGTCGGGAAGCCGGAGGCCGGCAGGGATGAGATCTTCGAGGCGGCGAAAAAAGCCCGATGTCATGATTTTATCATGGAACTGGATAAGGGATACGATACCCTGGTGGGCGAAGGAGGGGCTACTCTGTCCGGCGGAGAGAAGCAGCGGATATCCCTAGCCCGGGCAATGCTGAAGAACGCTCCCATTGTATTACTCGATGAAGCCACCGCATCCCTGGACCCGGAAAACGAACTCTACATACAGCAGGCCATCGATGAGCTGATAAAGGGGCGAACCCTGGTGGTCATTGCTCACAGACTCAGTACCATCACCCACGCGGACAAAATCCTGGTACTGGACCGGGGCAGGATCGTTGAACAGGGAACCCATGAAGAACTGTTACAAAACAGCAACGGTATGTACCGGACCATGTGGACGGAACAGGAAAAGGCGCATACCTGGAGAATCGCGGGGTAATTTATTATTGCGAGGATTTATACATGGAGAAAAAAATGAACGTTAAGGATCTTATCAATATCGGGCTTTTTACCGCTATATATGTGATTGTTACCTTTGCCTTCGGCATGACCGGGTATATACCGATTTTCATGGTATTACTCCCCTTTCTGATTTCTTTCGGCGCCGGAATTCCTTTTATGCTGTTTCTAACCAAGGTAAAAAAATTCGGCATGGTCAGTATTATGGGAGCCCTGTTGACCCTGGTAATGTTCGGGACGGGACACGGGTGGCCGGTCCTGGTCATCGGGCTTATCACTTCCCTGCTCTCCGATCTTATCCTCAGCTCCGGAAAATATAGAAGTCGGGCAAAAACGGTTGCCGGGTTCTGTGTTTTTAACGGCTGGGTCATTGGAAATATGCTTCCCCTTTATATTATGCGGGACAGTTATTTCGAAAGCCTTCGTTCCGGTTACGGTGATGAATACGCTGCAATACTGATGTCCCTGCTGAGCCTGTGGATGGTTCCAGTCCTTATCGTTCTGCTTATTGCCGGCGGCATTCTGGGAGCAATGCTTGGCCGGAAGGTATTGAAGAAACACTTTGAAAGAGCTGGTATAGCGTAATGACTGATGCTCTCTTATCCGTTAAGGCATCCCCGCAGGCTATAAAACTGGACCCACGCACAAAACTCTTTCTTATGTTTGTCATAAGCACCATTATGATCAGCGGGTCCATCGAAGGTGAGGCTGCCTATGTCCGGCTTGTCCTGATGTGTGTCCCCTTTGTGCTGCTTTTAACGGTAAAAAGGCTAAAGGAAGCCTTGTTGTACGTTTTTTTCTGTATCGTGGCATGGTTCGGCGAAGCCTTCCTAGTATACAGCACCACCGGTATTTTGAATATCCTCATTGTCATGCTTTCCGGTCTTATTTTACGGTTCATACCCATCGTTGTCCTGGGGTATTATCTTGTTTCTTCCACTCATGTCGGCGAGTTTGTCGCTGCCATGGAAAGGATGCGGGTATCACAAAAACTGATTATTCCGATGTCAGTGATGTTCCGGTTCTTCCCTACAGTGGCCGAGGAATCCCGGGCTATCGGTGATGCTATGCGTATGCGAGGATTGGGAAACAAGGGTTTCTTTTCCAATCCGGTTACTCTGCTTGAATACAGATTGGTGCCGTTGATGGTTTCAATCGTAAAGATCGGCGACGAGTTATCCGCTGCGGCGCTTACCCGAGGGTTGGGAGGTCCCGGGAAACGGACCAATATCTTCAGGATCGGATTTGGCCCGTGGGATGTTGTGCTTTTAACTCTGGTGACTGCGGCGGCGGCAGTGTATCTGTTGGCGTGAATCCGGATACGGAATGATCGAATTAAGGAAGGTCTGTTTTACCTACGGTAAGGGTGAGCAGAAAAGCGGGCTCAGGGATATAAACCTCAAAATTCATAAGGGTGAACTGGTATTGTTATGCGGTGAATCAGGCTGTGGAAAAACTACTCTCACAAGATGTATAAACGGACTGATTCCCCATTATTATGAGGGAAGTCTCACGGGTACGGTATGTATAAACGGAAAAGAGATCTCTCGGATGCCGATCCATGAAACGGCAAGAGTGGTGGGATCGGTTTTCCAGAACCCTCGCTCCCAGTTCTTTAATGTGGATACGACAAGTGAATTGGCCTTCGGGTGTGAAAACATGGGATTCCCGGAAGAGGAAATTAACATGCGGATGGCTGAGGCGGTGGCGGATTTTACTATCCATAACCTTATGGACAGAAATATTTTTAAACTGTCCGGAGGAGAGAAGCAGAAGTTAGCCTGCGCTTCCGTTTCGGCCACCGGACCGGACATACTGGTTTTGGATGAGCCTTCTTCCAATCTTGACAGTAAAGCTGTAGAGGATCTGAGAAGGGCGCTGAAAACGTGGAAAAAAAAGGGAAAGACGATAATTATCGCGGAACACCGGCTGTACTATCTCAGGGATCTGGTCGACAGAACAATCCTTTTAGAGAACGGAGCCATTATAAAAGAGTTTACCTCACGAGAGATTGTGACGTTACAACAAAAACAAACCGAACAACTGGGTCTCAGGCCTTTTCACCTGCCTTCTTCGACAAAAGTGGTCCCTTTAGAACCGGAACGGGATGAGACGTTGGACCTCACGGGATTTACCTATTCGTATCGAGGCGCAACTCCCGCCGTAGCTGTTGATTCACTGCAGATCCCCAAGGGATCGATCAGTGCCATGATCGGTTTGAACGGAGCGGGTAAATCAACCTTCGCTAGGTGTTTCTGCGGGCTGGAAGAAAGGTTTAAAGGAATTGTAAAGGACAATAACGGGCTCTGGCGGAATAAGGACCGACTGCGGCGTTGTTATATGGTTATGCAGGATGCAAATCATCAGCTCTTTACCGAGAGTGTGCTCGATGAAGTGCTTTTAAGTATGAAAAAGCCGGATACAGCGGCGGCGGAAAATGTTCTTTTAGACCTCGATCTGCTTCCTTTGAAGGATCTGCATCCTATGGCTTTATCCGGCGGTCAGAAACAAAGGGTGGCTGTCGCGGGGGCGGTGGCATCGGATAAAGAGGTTGTCTTTTTTGATGAACCCACCAGCGGTCTTGATCTTAAGCATATGCAATACACCTCGACGGTTATAAGAAAGCTTCAAGAAAAGGGAAAGACAATTTTTATTATTACCCATGATTATGAATTTATTCTTCGAACCTGTCGGCGGGTGCTACATTTTGACAGTGGAAAGATCATCGGGAATTATCCTCTGGATGAGGAAGGGACGGCGCGATTGCTTGAATTTTTTTTAATCAAATCTAGAGAAGAAACATGATGATCCCTGACCGAATTATTACCTTCGCCCTTGGAATCGTTTTTGTGACAATTCTTCTTTCCGGTGTGCTTTTAAAGCGTAAGAAGCGGGATTTTTTCGGAGCCGACCC
>JAFGDJ010000222.1 GCA_016932135.1 Spirochaetales bacterium
GAGAGCCGGCATCAAATTCACCGACTATCCCTTCCCGGAGCGGGTCCTGGGAAAACCGCCCCTGAAGACCGGCGAAACCAAGGGTGTGGCCGTTGATCTGGACTCCATGGTGAAACACTACCTGGAAAGTTTCGAAATGGACCTGGAAAGCCTTGAGCCGTCACAGGATATTCTTAAAGCGTTGAATCTGGATAAAATTTCGGTATGAGGGGTCATTGCGCGTGTGGGGCTTCGATGCTCACACTGGGAACTTATATTCACACTAAATTTCTTGACAACGAGTTTTTTTCGTGTTTAAATAGAATGAACGTTCATTCTATAAAAATGAACAGATTCCGCCGTAAGGCAAAAAAGGAGTGGAGGTTAAGAGCTATGGACGAAAAGACACGGTCCAAGTTAAAAACGCTGCATGTAACAATCGGTGTTCTGGTCACCCTAGTTTTCCTGTCGATTACAATACAGCCCTTCGTCGGGATGTTCGACCGGAACGATATCTGGGTGGGAATCATGCCCCTTAATCAGTTCTGGATTATCGCCAGTTCAATGATCATCGCTGTCCTGCTGGGAGTCCATTACTACTTTGAACGCTCTATCCTGAAGAAGGGGGTACGGAAATGACCGGAAATCCCACAGTCAGCATCATCATTATTATCGCCTATTTTGTTTTCCTGAGCTATTTTGTGTTCCGATCGGCCAGGATGAAAGAAAAGACTATGGAAGAATATGCCGTTGCCGGAAGAAGCTTCAACTGGTTCTTCGTCCTCTTTACCATTGTAGCCACCCTGCTGGTGGGGTCGATGTTCGTGGGCTGGTTCGAATGGGCAGCCTGGGAGGGTCTTATCGCCCAGTATGATATCATCTATGTGGTCGGCAGTTACGCGGTACTCTACCTGCTGGCCAAGCGGGTCTGGATCTGGGGAAAGAAACATGATCTCCTGTCCCAGCCCGACTTTATCCAGGTCCGGTATGGATTCAAACCCCTGACAATCATTTTTTCCATCGCCGCCGTGGTTATCGAAGCTCCCTGGACCATCATGGAATTTGCCACCCTGGGCTTCCTGGCCCATGCCATGACCTACGGTCTGATTTCACGGCAGCTGGCCACTATCATCATTGTAGCCTTTATCCTGGTATACATCTATTACAGCGGGATGCGGGCCGTTATCGTCACCGACCTGGTGCAGGGAATAATTTCCAGCGTGATTCTTTCAGCGGGTCTGATCTTCATTGTGGTCAAGCTGTTCGGCGGATTCGGACCCCTCTTCCAGGGAGTCTACGAACATGACCCGGCCATGCTGACCATCAATTACGGCGGAGCGTATACCTACAGTTACTGGAGTTCCATCATCATTTCGGGTACCCTGGGCATGTTCGCCTGGTCGAGCATGTTCAACCGGATCTACGCCGCCCGAAGCCTTAATGATATAAAGAAAACCACCTGGATCGGTGCAATCATCTGCGGTATTTTCTCAATTCTCGTCCTTATTCTTGCCATGGGTGTCTCCCTGAAACCCGATGCCTTGGATATGGGAGAGACAATGTTTTTCTATATATTGAATTCAGCCGGCGGACCGGTACTGATGGCCTTCGGCGGTATTATGGTTATCGCCGCCAGTATGTCCCTCATCGACTCGGTTATCACCAGTCATGGGGTCATTATTTCGGAAAACCTGGTAAAATACGCTAAGCCCGATCTTACTTCCGAGCAGAGGGTCAAGGTCAGCCGGATTGCCATCGTCATCTATGTGCTCATTGCCCTGGGGATAGCGCTGATGGACCTGCCGAACCTGGCCACCATAGCCATTGTAATGTACGAGGGTATTCTACAGGTGCTGCCTCCTCTCTTCTTCGGGCTGTACTGGAAGCGGAGCAACAAGTACGGCGCCTTCTGGGGCCTGGTTGTTGGTCTCGTGCTTGCGATTACTCTGGCGATAATCTTTCCCGCCGGATTCAGCGGCTGGGCAGTCGGTTTTACGGCCCTCCTCGTGAACACCGTGATCCACGTGGTAGTCAGCCTGGCTACGAAGAAAGACGAGAATGTGGACGCCATGTTCGAAGAGATTACCTCATATCATGAAGAACTGCAGTTCGGGTCGGTAGAGGAATAGAATTACGTGTGGGTGTGAGTGTGAGGGATCAGTATAAGGTTCGGACTGTGAACTCACACTCCCTTTGAAAAGGGGAGTGTGACCATGGATAATCGCATTTTGAAGGGAAATATCTTTACGATGACCGGGGAGGGAATCCGGGCGGAAGCTGCAGGTATTACCGACGGCGTTATCAAGGCGGTGGGGACCCTGGAGGGGGTGAAAAATACCATGCCGACGGGGACGGAAGTAACCGATTACGGCAATTCTCTGATCGTTCCCGGCCTCGTGGATACACATATGCACCCCCTGGTCACAGGCCTGACTCTATCCGGTGTTGACTTGAGCGAAGCAAGATCGTTGGGGGAGGTTATTACATTGCTTTCCCGGCGGGCAAAGGATACCCGCCCTGGTGAATGGGTCATTGGAACTCGCTTCCAGGATAAACGATTGGAGGAACGGCGTTTCCCTACACTGGAAGAACTGGATGAATTAACCCTGCGGCACCCGGTGATGGTTCTGCACAATGATATTCACTTCCTTCAGATGAACACTCCTGGAATGAAGCGGTTGTTCCCGGGAGTTTCGAAGGCGGGAAGCCCTCCCGGTTATTTTGAAGACCCGGAAGCCGTCAATATTATCGAAGGTTTCATGGAAGACCTTTCTCCGGAAGAGAAGGTCGACTATATGCGCGATGTCTGTTCCTTGGCACCCGCAAGGGGGTTGACCGGCCTTCATGTAAAGGAGGTCTGGGAAAACCTGAAACCTCTGCTGGAAATTGAAAATTCTCTAAATATCAGGCTGAAGCCGATGGTCTTTGCCCTTTCAACGGAAGACCCGGGTATAGAAGCCGTGTTGGAAGATCCGATATTACGACGGCGGGCGGTCATCTGTTTGATAAACGATGGTACCTTGGACGGTCACACAGCGGCGTTATTGGAACCCTATACCGATCAGCCGGAGATCAGGGCGGAAACCATCTTTTCTGATACCGAACTGGAGCGGTTTCTCCGTCGAGCCTTCGACGCAGGAGTGCAGGCATCGATTCACGCGGTGGGGGATGCCACCATCGAGCAGATTCTTCGGGTTACGGAACGGGTTCTGCCGGATTTTTACGGCATCGATCACCGTCTTCGGATTGAGCACTTTGAGATGCCTGCCCCCGGGCAGATTGAACGGGCAGTAAGGCTTGGTATCACTGCCGGTGTACAGCCCATGTTCATACCGGTGTGCCAGGGTATGGATTATAGCGGATACCGTCCCTTTGTGGGAGACCGGGTGTATCGTGCGAATACATTTAAATCCTATATGGATGCCGGAATGTTGATCGCCGGTGGCAGCGACAGCCCGGTAACTCCCTTGGATCCCTTCCAAGGAATAGCAGCAGCGTTGTGTCATCCTACACCGGAGGAAAGATTGTCCTTTTATGAAGCCCTGTCCCTGTACACAACGAAGGCTGCCCGGATCGCCTTTGAGGAAAATTCTACCGGAACCATCGAGCCGGGGAAACAAGCAGACCTGACTGTTATAGAATATAATCACGACAGCGACGGGGTGTTGCCGGGAAAGGAAGATCTGCGAGCCGTATACAGGGGGGGTATTAGGGTTTTTGGTGCCGATTGACTGAAAGTAAACTTGCCGTTATGCTGGACAAAACACAGAAAACGAGCAGGCACAACCAGTGGGAAGAAAAAGCAAGGCTGATATACGACGGAAAGAGATTGTCGCAGGTTGTTACAGGGTTGTTGAAAAATATGGTATTGAAAGAACGACAATCAAGAAAATTGCCGAAGAATTAGGCACCGCCCCCAGCCTGATAATGCATTATTTTAAAAATAAAGACGAGTTGTTGGTACAACTTGTCGATTATCTTGTCGAAAGTATGGAAACGGTATATATGCCGAAGTTGCAACAGTTCTCCACTGCCCGGGAGCGTCTCGATTTTTTCATCGGCGAAACTATCAGCCTTACGGTCGCCCAGAGTGTGGAAGACCGGGTGTTCTACGCTTGTTTTTACATGAGCTTCTACAACCCTGCGGTACGTAAGCGGTTTATAGCCATGTACGACCTTGATCGTGAACGGTCCGGAAGGATAATTATGGATTATCTGCAGGAAGAGGGGCTCCCCATAATAGATCCGGAACCGCTTTCTATGGAGGTAATCGCATTTATTGAAGGGCTGAATTTCGTATATGCCCTCTATAAAGACTGGAACATGGTTAGGGACAGCATCAACCGTTTCAAGAAGCTGTTCTGGATATCCCTCGAAGAGCAGGTTGAAGCGGCTGAGCTTGACGGGAATAAGAAACCATCGTAAATTAAATTGATTATCCAATCAAAGAAGTAGCCATGGGAAGAAAAAGCAAGGTCGACGTACGAAGAAAAGAAATCCTCCAAACCTGTTATGAGTTAATCGAAAAAGAAGGGCTCGAAGGGCTTACCTTAAAAAAGATCGGAAAACACATGGGTGTTGCTCCCAGTCTCATCATGCATTACTTTACCAACAAGGAAGAGCTGGTGATGGCGGTGGTGGATTATATGCTGGAAAAGATGGATTCGGTATATATCCCCAAGCTCTCCCAGTTTGGTTCCGCCCGGGAGAGGCTGGAATTCTTTCTGGAAGAGACAATAAACCTCTACGTCGCCCAGAGTGTTTCGGATCAGGTGTGGTATCCCTGTTTCGCCTTGAGCCTGCACGACAAAAAAATCCGGGAAGCCTTTCGCCGGGC
>JAFGDJ010000223.1 GCA_016932135.1 Spirochaetales bacterium
GCCCCGGAGGATAGCGGTTCGGGGCCCTATGGCTGGGCGTACAGCCGGAGTCAGTATTCGGCGGTCCTCTCCGCCCAGGCAGGCTACGCCCTTCCGGGGCACCTGGACCTGACGGGGTATCTGCAAGGAGGCATCACCGGCTCGGGAGATCTTTCTGAAGAGGTGGAGCTTTCACCCTACCTTCGGGGATACCTTTCGGCCCAGCGAAGTTTCCCCGGGCATCTGACCCTCTCGGGCAACCTGGGGGGCACCTGGACACCCGATTCGCCGGGAATAACCGAGACGAATCTTTCTCTTTCCTTGGGAAATCTTCATTCCCGCTACCCCGGCTATCTTGAATACCGGGGCTTGTCATTCAAGGGACACCTGGATTACCGCCCCGGAGAAGCTCTATGGAAGACCGGCGGGGTTCTCTCGGCCGCTCCGGCGGGGTTTCCTCTTTACGGAAGAATCTACGGAGCATTATCTTCCATTCCGGTGTTTTCCACCCAGGGCGCCCTCAATTTTCTTTCGGGTGCCGGGTATCCCGTTTACGGGGAATTTGCCGGCGGCGAGGCCGTATCATCTTTCTATACCGGGGCGGATGTGGAGCTGCGGCTTTTCAACCTGGAGGTTCAGCGGCGAGTCTGGTTTATGCCGGTCTTTCTCAATCGGGTGCAGATGGCAGCGGGATACCGGGCGGCCTGGATGGGTGACCCTTTCTTTCACTCGGTGTTTGCCCGGGCCGGAATGACCTTCAGCCCCCTGGTGGGGAGCAATGCCAGGTTTCATCTTACCGTAAGAATCGAAGCGGCCTATTCCTTTACCGACCGTCAATTCTCCTTCAGTCTTTTTTAGATTCTTTCCGAAGTTCCTTCAACCGGTCCGCGTATTCGGGGATGCCCAGCATGGGAGGCCGTTCTTCTTCGATGATCTTGTATTCCACCGCTTCGAAATCCTTATCCTTCGCCTGGAACTGCCGGAGTACCTGGTTCATCTTGGGCAGGTCGGAGATCAGCCCTAAGGCGGTCATCCGGGAGAGAAAGGTTTGCAGAATCCCGAAGGCCATTTTCCCCAGGTCCCGGGTAGGCTGGTTTCGGTGAACCCGCTGGTCCAGGTCGGTCTGGCCGAAAGCGGAAAGACCCCATCGGCTGTACACGTCAATCAGGTGAGAGGTTTCGACACCGTAGCCGATGGGGAAGGGAATGGCTTCCAGGACCTCCCGGCGGACGGCGTATTCCCCGGAAAGGGGCTGAATGATCACCGACAATTCCGGCATGAAAAGGGAAAACATCGGGCGGATGAGGATCTCCGTTACGCGGCCGCCGCCGGAAGGCCGGAGCCCCTCGGAAAAAGCCAGGGGGCGGTCATAAAAGGCTTTCACGTATTTGATTTCCGGTCGCAGGATGAGAGGCCCTAAGAGACCATAGGCAAACCGGGGGTGGATGTTTTTTATATCCGCGTCGATATAGACGATGATATCCCCTTTCAGCTGGTAGATGGCCTTCCAGAGGTTTTCCCCTTTGCCGTATTTCGGTCCCAGATCGGGAAGAATATCCGAAGCCAGATATACATCGGCTCCGAAGGACCGGGCTATCTCCCTGGTTCTGTCCTTGGAACCCGAATCGATGACCGCCAGTTCATCCACCAGTTTATGGCGGGTCTGCAGTTCCGATCGGAAGATAACGATCTCCTTGCCGATGGTTTTTTCCTCATTCAGCGTGGGAATGCAGAGGGAAATGGTCAGCCCCTGTCGTTCCTTCTCCTTCACCAGGGCGGACAGGTCCTCGAAATCGGAGTGATGAAAGGTGTTCTCTATAATCCATTTATTGAGGTCCATCACAGTATCCTTTATCGACGGCTAAAATCGCCCCTAACAGCAGAGCAAGGCCTTTATATACCGGTTCGATGTAAATGGTGGAATGCATTTCATCCAGGTTATCCCCGTCGGTAAGCCCCAGGGTAAGGGCGGGGATGGAATGGGCAATGAAAGCCGTCAGGTCGGAGGTGCTGGGGGATATCCTTGGCTTTATCTTCGCGGCGTTCATCAGCTCCCTGGTCAGGACCACCAGGGGGTGATTGAAGGTCAATCCCCCGGGACTGCACTGGCTGACGATGTTCATGTTGACTTCTTCCCCCGCATCGGAACCGATCTCGGCCACAATGTTTTCAAGCTGACGGTAAATATCCTCCACTATCTCGCCGGATTCGCTGCGTATTTCCAGCCGGATAACCGCTTTCGTGGCGATTTTGTTGAACCCCTTGCCCCCTTCCACCGATCCGAGAATCACCCGGCTTCTCGGTTTTCTGGGCAGGGGAATTTTTAATATTCTGTCGATGACGTTATGCAGGGTGACGATGGACCCCACGGTTCCGAAAAGGGTCCAGTCGTATTCTTCCGGCACCTCAATGTGGATCTCGCACATCTTCATGCCGATGGAAGAATAACTCAGTCTGCCGAGTTTCATGCCTTCCACGCATAAACCGTAGTGGATCGGCAGGTCGGAATTTTCCAGAAAGAAATTAAGCCCCTGGACGTTTCCCTTGCCGAGACAGCGGCTGGAACCCATGAGGATGAGATTTGAATCCAGGTGGATATGGAGATACTCAAGACAGGCCGGCAGGGTGGCCAGGACGGCGACGCCCAGGGAATTGTCCCCCACCCCCGGGCCGGTAACCTTGTCGTCATAGATGGTGACGGTATGGTCGACACTGTGGTCGAAGATGGTGTCCATATGGGCTGCCAGGAGGATGTTTCGTTTACCCACCTTCCCCGGAAGGATGCCCAGGGCGTTTCCCATTTCATCGGTGGAACAGTTGATCAGGTTCGACTCGGTAAACCGGTTGACCAGAAACCGCATACGGTTTTCTTCGTCGAAGGTAGGAGCCGGTATCTCGCTCACCATGACCAGGTTCGCCAGAAGAACATCACTTAAATGGTGAATCTTCTTCTCCACCGCTGGCAGGTGTTCGATAATATCGGCGATGCCGCTTTGCATTCTTCTCTTGCCTCCCGGAAGATCGTGCCTGACTCCTCCATTGTAGGTGAATTTCCCCGGCAGCGCAACATAAATACCCTGGTAGAGCCAGGTAAACTCCGCCGTGAGCCGATTTTCGGGGTTAATAAAACGGCATGTTTTCCAGGAAGGTAAAATTCTCAATAATTGAAATGCACTTTCACTATCTAACTTGACAGTGAAATGGAGCTGTTTTACCATGGCTTTCAGAGGAGCTTATGCCGTCCATAGGAAAGATCTACAGCATTATGGAATTGCTGCGGGAGCATTCCCGGTTCGGATTGTCCAACAAGGAAATCAGTGAAACCCTGGATATTCCACAATCCACCTGTTACAGGATTCTCTCGAGCCTGAAGAAATACGACTTTGTCTATCAGCGAAAAACCGATATGCGCTATTTTCTCGGTTTTGTGCATCTCCGTTTTGCCCAGTCCCTTCTTGAGGTCTCCGATGAAGCCACGGTATGCCTGCCTTTTCTGGATGATCTGCATACCCTGACGGGAGAGACGGTGTTCTACGCCAAATACAGCGGGAATTACTGTGTCGCCATGGAGATCCGCGGCTCGGTGAATACCCGGATTGCCGTGGGACAGGGGGAGGTGATGCCCATGCACTGCTCCGCCGCCGGTAAAGCGGTACTGGCTTTTATCCCCAGAAAGGAGCGGGAGAAACTCTACAATTCCTTCCACTTTCAGCGGTATACCAACGGCACCATCGCCGATATTGATGCCCTGGAAGAGGATCTGAAGAAGATCTATCAAACCGGCGTGTCCTACAACCACGGGGAATTCCATGAAGGCATCAATGCCATGGCCACCCCCATTTTCGACCGGCGGGGCAGGGTTTCCGGTTCCATCGCCCTGGTGGGAACCGCCGTATCGCTGTCAGAAGAAAAAATGAGCAGGTTTTCAAGGAATTTTATTGAAACAAGCCTGGGTATCACCGAGAGGGTCGGGGGACGTTTCCCCGAATGGCTTGTACCGGGAAAGGAGTAATTATGCAGAACAATACCTACAGAGTTCTTGGTACCGATGTTCCGCGAATGGAAGGAAAAGCCCGGGTAACCGGAAAAGAGGCTTACCCTTCCGATCTTTATTTTGACGGGATGTATTACGGAAAGATTCTGCGAAGCCCGTATCCCCATGCACGAATTCTATCCATTGATTTCACCGAGGCCGAAAAACTGGGAGCCTTTTGCGTGAGCTTCCTCGACACGCCGAGGAAGTTCTTCAACGTCCGCCTGGTGTCCGTCGCCAAGTCAACCTACCAGGACTGGCAGGTCTTTTCCGACCATATGCGGCAGGTAGGGGACTTTTACGGTGCCGTGGCGGCGGAAACTCCGGAACTGGCGGAAAAAGCTGCCGAGGCGGTGAAGGTGGAATGGGAGATTCTTCCGGCATATCTTACCATGGAAGAGTCCCTGGCGGCGGAAGACAATCTTATCCACGACAAGGTCTATATCCTGGATAAGGAAATTACCATCAAGAATAATATCGCCTGTACCCGGGAAGTGGTGGAAGGGGACATCGATGAGGGTTTTAAAGAAGCCGACGTCATCGTGGAAAACGTGTTCCAGACCCCCCGGCAGTATCAATGCCAGCTGGAACCGAAATCCTGTGTTGTCCGGCCTGAACCGGACGGGGGGATCACCGTGTGGCCTACGACCCAGGCTCTTCACAACACCCGGATCCTTCTCGGCTCGATCTTCGATATCCCTCTGAACAAGGTAAACGTAGTCCGTATTCCCGGGGGCGGTCATTTCGGCTCGGGGATTCATACCAACCCGGTTGTCCTGGTGACCACGGCCCTGGCTTTGAAGTCGGGGAAGATCGTGAAAATTGTACAGACCCGGGAAGAAGACCTCTACGACCACGTGCGGTACCCCTCAAAATACACCCTGAAGGTGGGAGCCAAAAAAGACGGGACCCTGGTGGCGGGGCATATGAAGGCCTTCGTGGATATCGGAGCCCATCACGTGCAGGCCCTGGCCTTTCTCGGAGTTATGTCCGGGTTCTGGCATTCCCTGTACAGAATCAAGAACATGAAATACGAGGGAACGGCGGTCTACACCAACAAGGTTCCCACCTGCGCCATGCAGGGCTACGGGGCTCCGCAGGTGACCTTCGGTGTGGAGGCTACCATGGATATGCTGGCGGAAAAACTCGGCGTGGACCCCCTTCAATTAAAACTGCAGAACTATGTGGGCCTGGGAGAAATTTTCTGGGGCCAGGGACCGACCATCAGGTCCCAGATCTTTTCCGACGGTGTGAAGGAACTGATCGAAAAGGGCTCCGCGGCCATCGGCTATTCCTCCCGGCCGGGACACGCCGCCCAGACCGGGCGTTTTCGCCGGGGCATCGGGTTCGCCCGGGGGTTCCATACCTCCGGTACCGGGGCGCCGGTGCCAGGGGAGGTGAAGGACTACACCACCGTGCAGGTCAAGGTGAACGAGGACGGTTCCATCGACATTCTCACCGCCCTGATGGACCACGGCGGGGGAACCCTGGACGCCGCGGCGAAGCTGGTGGCGGAGGAGTTCGCCGTGCCTCTGGACACGGTGGGTATCAGTCCGGCGGACACCCGGTCCACCGGCTATGATGTCTGCACCCACGCCACCCGGGGGGTCTACTGCGGCGCCGGAGCGGTTCTGGATGTGGCGAAAGAAACAAAGAAAATCTTACTGGAATTCGCCTCGCGAATTCTGGATGCCTATCCCCATTCCCTGGCTATCCGTTATGATGAAAGCCTGCATACCGGGGTGGTGTACGTGGTGGGGAACCCGGAAAAGAATATCACCCTGGGCGAGGTGGCCACCGAA
>JAFGDJ010000224.1 GCA_016932135.1 Spirochaetales bacterium
CATTTCTCGTAAACCGATGGAACCCTGCCCGCGAGGAACCCGCGGCCGGGATTACTATTCTATCATGTTTTTTTTCATACCGTTAGTGTACTATAGGGATGATCATAAAACGAGGAGAGCCCATGGCAACAGGACTATCGCTCATCGTGATGGCCGCGGGAATGGGAAGCCGCTACGGCGGTCTGAAGCAGCTCGACCCGGTCGGCCCCCGCGGCGAGTTCATCATCGATTACTCGGTGCACGACGCGATGAAAGCGGGCTTCGAGAAAGCGGTGTTCGTGATCAGGAAGGATTTCGAAGGCCCCTTCAGGGAGCAGATCGGACGCCGCCTTGAAGGCCTTATGGACACGGAGTATGTTTTTCAAGCCCTCGACGACCTGCCGTCCGGCCATCGATGCCCCGCCGGGCGAGAAAAGCCCTGGGGCACCTCTCACGCGGTTCTTTGCTGCCGGTCTGCCGTAAAATCTCCCTTTGCCGTGATCAACGCGGATGATTATTACGGACCCTCGTCTTTCCAGGTCCTTGGGAATTATCTCGAATCCCCGGGGAAACAGCCCGGTACCGGAGAATACTGCATGGTGGGTTTTCGGCTGGAAAACACCCTAACGGAAAACGGTCCTGTCGCCAGGGGAATCTGTTCGGTAGACTCAGACGGGTTCCTGCGGGAAATTCAGGAGCGGACGAACATACAACGATTCGATGACGGGGTCAGGTACACGGAAGACGGGGAGACCTGGGTCACCATACCGGCGGGAAGCACCGTATCCATGAACGCCTGGGGTTTTACCCCGGATATTTTTCACGCCCTGGAGGAGGGATTCTCCCGGTTCCTGGACGCCGATACCGGAAAAAATCTCAAAGCCGAATACTATCTTCCCACGGCCGTCGGTGAGCTGGTTTCGGCCGGCAAAGCCCGCGTCAGGGTACTGTCGTCCGGAGAGAAGTGGTACGGCATGACTTATCCGGGGGATAAACCGGTGGTCAGGCAGGCCATCATGGATATGATCGAGCAGAAAAGATATCCTGAAGTATTGTGGGGTGACCCGGATGGATCGGCAGCTGGTTGAAATAGCGAAAAACTTCTCCTTCCGGGGAGACCCTGTAGAGGCGACACCGTGCTCAAAGGGTCACATCAACGACACCTATGTCCTTCGGTGTGTCCTGACCGACGGCGGAAGGCTCAGGTACATCCTTCAACGGATCGATCATCATATCTTCCGGAATCCCGAGAAGATGATGGAGAATATCGCGGGCGTCACCGAGCATCTGCGCCGGAAGATCCTGCTGGCTGGGGGCGATCCGAGGCGTGAAACCCTCACTATCATCCCCCCACGAAAGGGCGGGAATTTCCTCAGAACCGACAGCGGCGATTACTGGCGGGCCTATGATTTTATCGAAAACACCCATTCCCGGGATATCGTCGAGAACCCGAAACAGTTCTACCTCGCGGGAAGACTCCTGGGTAAATTCCAGGGGCTCCTTTCCGATTTCCCGATAGAGAGGCTTCACGAAACCATCCCGGATTTTCACAACACGAAGAAACGATTCGAACAATTCATCACGGCGGTGGAGAAGGACAACGTGAATCACGCCAGGAGGGTCAAAGACGAGATCGATTTTGTAATCCGTCGCGAAAGCGATACGGCGACCCTCGTCGACCTGATCGCCGGGGGAAAGCTTTCCCCGCGGGTGGCTCATAACGATACCAAGTTCAACAATATGATGATCGATGACGCCACGGGCGAGTGCGTCTGCCTGGTCGACCTGGATACCGTTATGCCTGGGCTGTACTTGTACGATTTCGGCGATTCCATCCGCACCGGGGCAACTACGGCCCCGGAGGACGAAAAGAACCTCGCCAGAGTGTCCATGGACCTGGGACTCTTCGAACATTTCACCCGCGGATATATCGAATCCGCGGGAAGTTTTCTCTCGGACCTGGAACTGGAACTCCTGCCCCGGGCGGCGAAACTGATGACCTTCGAGAGCGGTATGAGGTTCCTGGCCGACTATCTGAACGGGGACATCTATTTCAAGGTACACCGGCCGGAACACAACCTGGACAGGGCCCGGACCCAGTTCAAGCTGGTGGCGGACATGGAAGAGAAAATGGACAGGATGATACAAACCGTAGCGGAAATCACGGAAGCGGAACAGCACCCATGAAATATCGATGAGGATCATGCGAAAAGGATCTCATCATCGACACCGACCGGCCGAAGTGCTTTAGACTGTTGATTTTAGCGGAAGGTCATTTCATAAAAAACGAAGGCGAAGGAAACCCCTCAATTATTTTCCCGCCGGCTCTTGCCACACGTCGGGGAAGGAAGTATACTGTACTTACGGCGGCTTAGCCGCGCCTATCTTAACACGGGGAGGTCAAGAAAGATCGATATGAACGATCCGGATGGCAGTAGTCACCCTCACATACGCACGTATTGCCATCCCTTTCCAGCCTGTTCCGTGAACCCCTGGGCGACCGCTTAGACAGGTCCCTTCAAGTTCTCCGGAACATCGCGGGAAAGGTGATGGGAAGGAGAGCCTTATGATCACAATCTGGAAGCAGAGCAACAACTCCATCGTCCGGACGGCCATGCTGGAAAGGCATTGCTGGATCAACGTCGTGGCGCCGGACGCCCTGGAAATCGAAACGGTAAAACGGGAATACGGCATTCCCGAGGACATCATCCGGGACATCCTGGACGTGGACGAGCGGTCGAGAAGCGAAAAAGATGACACCTACCAAGCGGTGATTTTCCGGGTACCCGTCTTCACCGGAAACGGCGAGGTGCAGTATTACACCGTCCCCCTGGGGGTTATCATCACCGGGGACGTGTTTATCACCATCTCCGGGATGGAAACCGAGGTTACCGCCGACTTCTTCGAAAACCGGGTTCGGGGAATTCGGTTGGACAAGCCCCTGGACCTGCTGGTAAGACTTTTCCTGCAGTCCGCCCGGCAGTACCTCCGTTTTCTCAAGGCCATCAACCGGCACACCGACGCTTTGGAAGGGGAACTGCAGCGGGCGGTAAAGAACACCGAGCTCATCAAGCTTTTGCGGATGGAAAAGTCCCTGGTGTTCTTCACCACCTCCTTGCGGGCCAACGAGCTCCTTTTCGTCAAGCTGGAAAAAACCCTTTTTAAAAACCTGGACGACCAGGGCGCCGAGCTGCTGGAAGACGCCATCACCGAAGCCCGGCAGGCGGTGGAGATGGCCAATATCCACAGCAACATCTTAAGCGG
>JAFGDJ010000225.1 GCA_016932135.1 Spirochaetales bacterium
CTGGTGGGAAACGATGTCACGGCCAATGTGAAAACCATCGGAGCGGTGCCTTTAGGGCTCTGTGAGCCGGTGGATGTCACGGTCCGGGGAGAGATTTTCCTGCCCCGGGAGGAATTCCGGAGGATCAACGACAGCCTGGAAATTCCCTATGTGAACCCCCGGAACCTGGCCTCGGGAACCTTGCGAAGGGTGAAAAGCTCCGACGTGGCCGGAATTCCCCTGGATATCTTTGTGTATGAAGGATTTTTCCAGGAACCTTTGGAATCCCATCACCACATCCTCAAACGACTCTGGCACCTGGGCTTCAAGATCAACCCCACCACCACCTTTTTTACCCCCTCCGAACTGCCCTGCGAAGGGGGTGAGAGTCCCTTTACCGTCCGTCCCCTAAGGGATCTGGAGTCCTTTCTCCGGGAAGAGACCGATAGGCGGAGCAGCCTGTCCTACGACATCGACGGTATCGTCTTAAAGGTGGATGACCTGCCGGTGCGGGAAGAGCTGGGGTACACCGGTCACCACCCCCGATGGGCTGTGGCTTATAAGTTCGAGGCGCCCCTGGCGGAGACCCGGCTCCTGGAGATCGACCTCCAGGTGGGCAGAACCGGACGCATCACCCCCGTGGCCCGCGTAGAACCGGTATCGGTGGGCGGCGCGACTATCCGGAATGTTACCCTGCACAACGCCGATTATGTGAGCCTTCTGGAAGCGGCCCCGGGTGACACGGTGACCATCTCCCGAAGGGGAGACGTTATTCCCGCCGTGGAGAAGGTCGTTGAGAAAGGCCCTCAAGCCTGGTGGAAGATGCCCGACCGTTGTCCCTCCTGTTCAGGTCCCCTGGAAAAATCGGGAGCCCACCACTTCTGTACCAACCGCGCCTGTCCCGCCCAGGTCCGGGGGAGAATCCTCTTCTTTGTCGATCGCCTGCAGATGGATATCGACGGCCTGGGTCCGGAAACCGTGGATGTGCTGCTGAAAGAAGGCCTTGTCCGGGATATCGAGGATCTCTACACCTGCGATTATTCAAAACTTGAAACCATCCCCGGGTTTGGCGAGAAAAAAGTCCGCCTTATCCGGCAGGGAATTGAGAACAGCAAAAAGAAACCCTTTAAGACGGTTCTGAAGTCTCTGGGGATCCCCGACCTGGGTGCCCAGGCGGCGGAACTTCTGATTTCCGCCGGTAGAAGGACCATGGACGCTCTGCTGGAGATCTCCGACAGGAAGGATACCGCTGTCCTGGAGGCTATCGACGGAATTGGTGAAAAGACTGCCTTAAAAATTATAGAAGAACTGGGGAATCCGGTGCTTCGGCGGCAGATAGAAGCCTTGAGAAAGGCGGGGCTCTCTTTCGAGGCGGCGCCGGAGGATTCGGAGGTAGTGTCCGATATCTTCGCCGGTCAGACCTGGTGTGTCACCGGAAGTTTCGAATTCTTCAAACCCCGCTCTCTGGCCATGGAAGAGGTAGCCCGGCGGGGGGGGAATACCACCGCTCAGGTATCGGGTCAGACCACCCACCTGTTGGCCGGGGAAGGGGCGGGAAGTAAACTGACAAAGGCCCGGGAGCTGGGAATAACCATTGTGTCCGAGAAGGAGTTTCTCGGTATGCTGAAAGGGGAGGAGTCATGATAAGCAAAGATCTTGCACAGACACTGTCTCAGGAAGGATACGGGGTTATCCCTCCGGACCAGTACCGCACCGACATGGAAAAGGACTTTCTTTTTCTGTGGGAGCAGGTACGGTCGTACACCATGACCTCCATTGAGCGGAGTTATAATCTTTACACCGCCGTAAAATACGTGGTGGAAAATAGTGTGCCCGGAGACCTGGTGGAATGCGGTGTCTGGAAGGGCGGGTCCTGTATGCTCATGGCGCGAACCCTTCTGGCACTGGGGGCTACCGACAGGAATATCTATCTCTATGACACCTTCAACGGCATGACCGAACCTTCCGACGAGGATGTTATCGCCTGGAACGGAAAACCGGTGAAAGAAAAATGGGAGGCTGACCGGCAGGGGAAAAGTCAAAATTTTACCTCCTGGGCCGTCAGCCTGACGACGGTAAAACGAAACATGGAGTCCACCGGGTATCCGCCGGAGAATATCTTCTATATTGCCGGGGATGTCCGGGACACCTTGCGCACCCTGCGCCATGACAGGATAGCATGCCTCAGGCTGGATACCGACTGGTATGATACCACCGCCTTGGAATTGGAACGGCTGTACCCTCACCTGGTTCCCGGTGGGGTTCTTATTCTCGATGATTACGGCCATTTCAAAGGAGCCAGAAAGGCGGTGGACGATTATTTCGACACTCTTTCCCGGCGTCCCTTTCTTTCCAGGATCGATTATACCGGCAGAATCTGCGTTAAGATCGGGTAACCGGCTGTCTTAGAACAAAAAGTGGATTCCTCCGCCGAAAAGCAGGTAATAATTACTGAAGGTAGAGAATTCCCCCAGTCCGTAGAGAGAACAGAAAAATTGGGTCTCCGGCAGGTAGATGTTGACCTCACCCGCGAAAGCTAAAGGAAGGTGAATCACCGGCGCTCTGAAAAAGGGTGTAGTCCTTGCGGCACCGGAAAAACCGACGGTGAGCCAGGGCAGTTCCAGCGAAAGGCCAAAGCGGCCGTAAGCCCAGAGATAAAATCCCGGTGTTTGAACCGTCTCCGTGTCATAATCCACGGTGTTGAAGGACACGACTCCCTCCGGGGCCAGGTAGAAGGATACCGGACCGAAGGCCAGGGCCAGGGGATAACACAGGGAAAGACCGGTGAAGTTCGTCAGGGTATCGGTATACCGTACCCCCTGGTAGGTGGCTTTCAGACCCAGGGCATGGGAGAAGAAGCCTTGCTTGTCCTTGGAGAGAGGAACCTTCACCGACAAACCGGCGGAATACCCGTCATCCTCCAGGGATACCGTCAGAAGAGTAGCCTGAAAAACTCCCTCCAGATCGGCGGGCAGGGGAAAACGAAAGCCTCCCTGCACCGGCACGTAGGTTCTGTCGTTTTCATGGAGGCCCATGGCTGAGACGGAGATCTGAAAATTATCCTCGTCCAGGGTGTCCGGAGTAGGGCAGTAAAGAAGGCCGGCATAGCCGGAGGTAAGGTTTCGCTGCCGGATAACCAGGTCCCGGTCCACCAGAACGGAGGAAGAGGCTTCCGACAGGGTTCCCTTTTCGCCTCTCCCCCGGATGATAAGCGTGTACATGCCGTCGGGGACTCGGCGGCCCGCCTCGTCCAGACCGTCCCAGGTGATACTCTGGTCACGCCGGGTAAAGGGCTCGGTCGTTATGGTCCGGATGAGAGTCCCCTGGTGATCCTGGATCAACACCTCTCCGGTACCCCGGTTGTCCACGGTAAAAAGAACCTTTACTCTTCCGAAGGGGCCGGGATTGTCCGGACTGAAAACGCTCTTGGAAACCAGGACGCCCCCTACCGCGAAAGGGGCTTCTTCCAAGGTCACTTTCAACCGGGTGGTTTCATTTTCCCGGATATCCACCGTACCGCGCCAGGTGGTATAACCGAAAAGGGAGACTTCCAGGTTCTTAGGTCCTATCTGAAAGGCAGCGGGAAAAGAATCGATGAAGTCGCCGTCTGCCCATATGTCGGCTTCTTCCGGCAGGACCTCCATATCCAGATAGCCTTGAATTTCTTCCAGGTAGAAGGTAAAAACCTGACAGGTGTCTTCCTGGAAGCTGACCCACTCTCTCAGGGGGTAATAGCCCTCTTTTCTTACCTCCAGCAGATACACCCCGGTATTCGGATTATCGATAAAGACAGAGCTGCGGCCTTGATACACGCCGTTGAACCAGACATCACCCCCGGAAGGTCGGGTGTTGATTTCGATCCCCGGCGCAAGGTTATCCTCTTCATCTTCCGCCTGGCCGTCTTCTTCCTCCGAGGGCGTTTCTCCAGCGGATGACTCCTTTTCCGGAGCCGGACCGGTGACTTTTTCGAAGAGATCGCCTTGAGAGGTTACGCACCCCCCCCAGGTTAGAAGAATAACCAGTAAAATGAAAAAAAGCCGTTTCATAAACTCCCCGATAGGATTGTAAGACCGGTGGATTGAAAAATCAAGATATTCGCCGATAATAGAAGGATGGAGGAACGGCGGAACCATGGCCCTGAAAAAAACACCGGTATTATTCTTGCTTTTATTTATTGTAACCCCTCTTTTTAGTGAGCCTGAGGCTACCCCCGAAGGGTTCGGCTCTCTCATCCTGGGGCTGGATATGGAGGAAGTGAAGAACAACCTGTCGGAGGATCCCAATTTCGATTTTGTCGGGGATCCGGATGTCAGTCTCCTCATGAGGCCCAACGAATCCCTCATCGAATGCCGGGGTTTTTCCTATATCCACAGGGCGTATTTTCAGTTCCATGAAAATATTCTCTATACCATTTCTCTGGTTATGAATCCCGAGATGATCGACCATTACGCCCTGTACACCACCTTCGTGGGGAAGTACGGCCCCCCGGTAAGGTTGTCCCCTTCGGAAGCGGTGTGGGAATCGGAGCGTTTTCTTTTCAGCCTCGAAAGGCCGTTGACCGTCAAATATCTGGATAAGGAGACCTTTGAGGCTCTCCGTCGGCAGGGCATTATGGAAAAATCGGTGGAAACCCTTTCCCGGGAGCAGTTCCTTGAGCTTTTCTAAGAGATCGGCCGCCATCGCATGGATTTTCCTCTGGGCTGTTCTGGTGCCTTCGGCCTGTGAGAAGGAAAAAATGGAAAGAATTGTTCTTAACGTCGGTGAGACGGAGCTTCTGGTGGAGGTAGCCCGGTCGGAAGAGGAAAAAGCCCGGGGGCTCATGTTCCGGGAAGACCTGGGAAACCTGGACGGTATGCTGTTCCTCTTTCAGGAAGACCGGCGGCTGTCCTTCTGGATGAAGAACACCCTGCTGCCCCTTTCCATCGCCTACATATCCAGCGACGGCGTTATCCGGGAGATCTATCCCCTGGAACCCGGTTCCCTGTTGCCGGTGGAATCGAGAAGATCCCTGCGTTACGCCCTGGAGGTTCCCCGGGGTCTTTTTGAAGAGAAGGATATCGTTCCGGGGGACAGGATCGTCTTTCCTGAGGATTTCAAACCCTAGTTCTGTGAATCGTCGTCTTCTTCATCCTGGGAAAAGAGCTCCAGGTGGGGGCTTTCTTCCTCCGATTCCGGTTCGTTCAGGAGAATCTCGATCTTCCTTTCTATTCCGGCCAGATCCTTTTCCAGACTTTTAGCCGTTTTCATTCCCTTTTCAAAGAGGCTTATCGCCTTGTCCAGCGGGCAGCCTTCCCGGAGCCGGTCATTTATTTCTTCCAGTTCTTCCAAACGCTTTTCGAAGGTACTCATGATTCCATAATCTCCTCTACCCTGGTTTTCAGGGCTCCTTGGTGCAGGCGCACGTGCAGCCTTCGGCCGTCGGCGGTATCTTCGGCCCGGGTAAGAATCCGGCCGGTCTCTTCATCGGAAACCACGGCATAACCTTTCCGTAATATGTTCAACGGCGAAGCCCCCTCCAATTCCCTCACCGCCAGGTCCAGCCGGTGTCGCTTCTCTACGGCCAGGTCCCGCAGAGCTCTTACCAGGTCTTCCTTGGCGTCGTCGAAGCGAATAAGAAAAGGCTGCAGCAGGACGCGGAAGTTCATCTCCAGGGCCTGGGGTTTGAATCTGTCCAAAAGAAGCCGCGTCCGCTCCACCGAACCCTGCAAGGCCGCCGTTACGGCATGGCGGAGTTCCCTCACCCTTTCTCTCATGTCGTCCTGGAGGGCAGTGACCATTTCCGCGGCTGCCGACGGGGTGGGTGCCCGCAGGTCCGCCGCCAGATCAGCCAGGCACTGGTCGGTTTCGTGCCCCACCGCCGAAATAACGGGAATCTCCGATGCGGCAATGGCCCGGACCACCTCTTCATGGGAGAAGGGCAATAGATCTTCCAGGGACCCGCCTCCCCGGCCGACGATGATAACGTCTCCCAGGTTGTAGCGGTTGGCCCGGCGGATCTGGGCGGCGATCTTTTCCGCCGCCCCTTCACCCTGCACCGGGGCGGGGAGAATAAGGATGTCCAGCCCGGCGTTCCGGCGCTTGGTGACCCGGAGGATATCCCGCAGGGCCGCCCCGGTGGGAGAGGTTATCACCGCCACCCGTTGCGGCATGAGGGGGAGCCTCTTTTTCTTTGCCGGATCGAAGAGCCCTTCGCCGGCCAGGCGACGTTTCCTTTCTTCCAGGGCGGCGAGAATATCTCCCTCGCCGGCGCCCTCCAGGGTGTCACAGATGATCTGGTAGGTTCCCCGGGGGGCGTAGACTGAAATACTCCCACCGGCGATGACCAGGGCGCCGTCGACAGGTTGGAAATGCAGCCTGGCCAGCTTTCCGGCAAAGATGACACAGGATATAAGAGCCTTGCTGTCCTTCAGGGTAAAATAGAGGTGCCCGGTGCTGGAGAGGCGCACATTGGACAGCTCCCCCTTTACCCGGATACCGGCGTATTCTTCTTCCAGGGTCTGCCGGATAAGCCCGGTTATTTCTGATACGCCGTAGATGTGTTCGGAAAAAAAGGTCATAGGGGCAGGATACTACGTAGCGCCGGGAAAGAAAAGTGGTGAAAGGTTTCACTACAGCGTATGGCGGTCTTTGAACCGGGGTGAGGGTTCTTTCGAAGCCTTGTAGTGAAGCCGAAGGGGTACAAAAAGTTCACCCGGGGGAGTATACTGTCGATATAGTATATATGAAGAATATAACCATTCTCTTTGCCGGCAATCTTACCCCTCATGGGCTCGAACCTTTGGCAGGAGGCTCTTCAGCCTTTCTACGGGCGGTAAAAATCGCCGGAAGCCTGCCGGAGGTAAGGAAAGTCCTGGTTTTCGGCGGGGAAGATGTCCCTTCCGGGGACGACTGGGAGGTCCTGCGGCGGCCCGGTTGGAGCAGGAAAACCCTGATTGAGGATATGGATGCCTCTTCGGAGGATTACGATCATATTTTTTACTTTTTTGCCGACTGTCCTCTTATCGATCCCCGGCTTGCCGCCGGGATGTTTCACGATCATATTGAATATTTCGCCGATTATACCTTCGCCGACGGGTATCCCTACGGGCTGACCCCGGAGATCCTGAAAAAGAGCATCCTCAAACCGTTGCTGCGTCTGGCGGAAAAGGCCGACGAACCGGTGGGCAGGGACGCCCTGTTCCAGGTGCTGCAGAAGGATATAAACGCCTTTGATATCGAAACCAAAATAGCTCCGGTGGATCTCCGGCTGCTTCGGGTCTCTCTTGCCTGTGACACCCGGAGAAACAGCCTGTTGGTCCGGCGGGTGATGGAAGCGGGGGGATTGGACGAAACCACGATAGTATCGATTCTTCAAGAGAAGCCCGGGATTCTTCGAACCCTGCCGGCCTTTGTGTCGGTTCAGGTAACCGACGGATACCCTCAGGAGGTCTCCTACCTTCCCCCGGGCTATTATTCTGTAGAAAAGAACGCCAAAGGAAAGGAGATGTCTCCGGAACACTTTTTCCGGATCGTGAAAAAGGTCGCCGATTTCGCCGAAGACGCGGTGGTGAGCCTTTCCTTTCGGGGGGATCCCTTTCTTCATTCATCCCTCCACCGGCTTATCGAAGGAGCCTTAGGTTTTCCAAAACTTCAGGTTCTCCTGGAAACCCCGGGGACGGCCTGCCGGGAAGAAGATCTTACGTCCCTGATACATCTGGGAGGAGACCGGGTAACCTGGATTGTGGAACTGGACGCCCGGGACGAGCAGCTTTATCGGCGTCTGCGAGGAGAGGGGTATCATAAAGCCTGCCGGACCGCGGAATATCTTCTGTCCGCTTCTCCCGGGACAACCTATGTCCAGGCGGTAAGGATGAAGGAAAACGAAGAAGACTTGGAGCAGTTTTACCGTTTTTGGAAGGAAAAGACCGAACATGTAATCATCAAGAAATATAATTTTTTCCATGGGCAGCTTCCTCAGGTAAAGGTTACCGACCTGTCTCCCTTGAAACGGTTTCCCTGCTGGCATATGAAGCGGGATCTCTCCGTGCTGGTGGATGGCCGGGTACCCTTGTGTTCCGATGATCTGGCACCGGAGTATGTCCTCGGCAGCCTTTTTGATGATTCCCTGGAAGATATCTGGCAAAACGGTTTTAAGGAATACGCGGCCCACCTGGCCGGGGATTATCGGTCCATGTGTGTGGAGTGTGATGAGTACTATACCTTCAACTTCTAAAAATGTTCGAACCCCCTATACCGTGGCGGGCGGAACCAAGCCGGCCGTCCCGTCGAGCCCGCGCGAGGGTGTGACGGTGCTGCTGCTTCATCGGGGCGCCAAGGTGTACCGCAGCGGTATCTTCGGTGATCTCTCGCGGCTCGGCTTTCCTGAGATCATCTCCATGGAAGGCCCCCCGGGACCCTACGATGTGGAGGAACTGGCGCGGCGGTATGAACATGTCCGGTTCATCATCCTCCATAAGGAAGCCGGGGTGGGGGAACAGATCAATATCGGTATGGCCGAGGCCGCCGGCCGGTATGTTCTGGTTCTCTGGAACGATATGAAAATACAGCAGGTTACCGTCTTGGCCCGGGTGGTGGAAAAACTGCAGGAATCGGGCGTTCTGGCCGTCGTCCCGGTTCTTCAGAACCAGAAGCAGCAGATTATACCTTCTATCCAGGCTCCGGCGTTCTATCGCAAGGCCCTGAAGGTCCTGACGCTGCAGCCCTCCGCCGACGGGGCTGTTACCCTTTTCCCTTTCGATTACGTGGCGGTGTACAATAAAGAGAGTTTCCTCCTTCTGGGAGGGTACGATTATACCATCGCGAATTCCTATTGGCAGAAGATGGATTTCGGCTTCCGGACCTATATGTGGGGTTCCAGGATCCTTTGCCATACGGGAATGCAGTTCCGCTACGGCACCGACATACCCATGGAAGATACTACCCCCGATGAGAGCTACCGGCGGTTTTTCCTGAAAAACCTGGTTCCCCGGTTCAGCGGCGACTGTGCCGAGATCCCCTCCCGGCGGGGTCTTTCCTATTGCCTGCGTTCCGGTGCCGGATTCTACCGGGGGTGGAAGGAATTCCAGGAGGTTCGCCGCTGGGTAAACCTCAACAGATACCGATTCAACATGGATGCCAGGAGCGTAACCGAGCTATGGGAACTGCCGGAAAATTAACCGCCCTTTTCCTCCAGGCGAGGATCGATTCCACCCGCCTTCCCGGTAAGGTCCTGCTTTCCTTATCCGGCCGCCGGGTTATCGAACATGCTATGCTGGCTCTGCGGGAAATCCCGGCGGACCGGCATGTGCTTCTCACCGATCATGCCGGTTATGAAGCTTTGAAGCCCTTTACGGAGACTTGCGGCTTTGACCTGTACCGGGGCCCCAAGGATGATGTCCTGGCCCGGTATGCCGGGGCGGCCAGGCAATACGGAGCCGACCGGATTATCCGGGCTACCGGGGACAACCCCCTGGTGGACCCGTTCCTGGCCGCCGATATCTTGCGCAGGCACGGGGAAGCGGGGGCTCATTACAGCGCCTACGTGGGAGCCCCTCTGGGCACGGGGGTCGAGGTGGTAGAGGCCGAAGCCCTGTTCAGAGCCGAAGCTGAAGGCCGGGACCCCTACGAACGGGAGCATGTAACCCCCTTTGTCTACCGCCGGCCGGAGGAATTCGTCATTTATAGGCCCCGGGTTCCGGAGCCTCAGTTCTTCCCCGAGGGAAGGGTGACCCTGGACACGGAAGCGGATTACGCCTTCCTGCGAATTGTTTTCTCCCGGCTCTATGACGGCCGGCCGGTGTCCGCCGACACCCTGGTCCGCTGGCTCAAGAGTCCCGAAGGCAGGCGGGCCGCTTCCGGGGATCGGGCGGCCAGTTGAAATCCCAGGATTATCGATACCTGCTGTTTCCCAGTACCCGGACCGGCAACGGGACCGGGCACCTGCGCCGGTGCTTTCGGCTCTCCCGGGCCCTGGGGCCTGACGCCCTGGTGGTGCTGCATGAAGCCGATACACCGGGACACTTTTCCAGGGAACAGCTGCAACGCCTGTTATCCCTGGAAACGGCGGAGGTCCCGGTGGTGTATGCCCTTCCTTCCGAAGGAGGGGTAACCATCCTGGATAACCGGGAAACCGATGAAAAACTCTTTAGCGGGCTTCTTTCCCGGGGGCCGGTTATAGCCCTGGATGAGGGGGGAAGCCCCCGCCGCCGTGCTTCGCTGGTTCTGGATACCCTGCCGCGCCTGGATGGGGATGATGCGGCGAATCTGCGGTCTCCCGGCCTGCTCGACCTGCCGAACCCGGTTTCCGCCGTCCAGCGCGGGGTTCTGGTCACCTTCGGCGGGGAAGACCCGGCGCACCTCACCGAAAAGATGGTTCGGGCCCTGGTGCCGGAGTTCTACCCGCCGGAAGCGGTAACGGTGATCCGGCCGGCCCTGGCGGAAGCACCAAAACTTCCGGCGGGGATGATGCTCCTGGAACCGAGGTCGGATATAAAAGAACATCTGGGTGAGTACGAACTGGTTTGCTGTTCCTTCGGCCTGACGGCCTATGAAGCCTGCGCCGCCGGCACAGCGGTGCTCTTGTTCAATCCCTCCCGATACCACTCCAGACTATCCCGGGCAGCGGGATTTCCTGAGGCAGGGGTAAAAAACCTCAAAGCCGGCAGAATCGGAAGGTTCCTCTCCCGGCCGGAGGACCTGCTCCGGCGTTGTTCGGCCCTGGTACCGAAGGAAAGGCTGTCCCTGGCCGAGGCGATCAGCCGCTACGATTTTACCGCCCCCCGGGGCTGCCCCGTCTGCGGGCGCCTTGATAACCCGGCGGTGGCCCGGCTTCCCTCCGCGACGTTCTTCCGATGCAACGCCTGTTCCCTGGTATACCGGGAAGAGTATTCGGGCCGGAAGGAAAATTATCAGGGGGATTATTTTTTCAAGGAATACCGGGACCATTACGGCAAGACCTATCTGGAAGATTTCAACCAAATAGCCGCCATGGCCTCTCCGCGGCTGCGGATTATACAGAAGCTGCTTCCTAAGGGAAACGGGAGGCCGCGGCTGCTGGATGTAGGCTGCGCTTACGGGCCCTTCCTCAAAGAAGCCGCAGCGGCGGGCTTCGACTGCCGGGGGATCGATCTCTCCGATGACGCCGCGGCTCATGTTACCCGGGACCTGGGTATTCCGGCCCAGGCGGTATCCTTTGAGGACTTCGTTGAGAACCCGACGGAATCGGAACGCTTTGACGTAATTACCCTCTGGTTTGTGATAGAACACTTTCATGATCTTTCTCGGGTGCTGGAAAAGGTCCACCGGCTTTTGGTTCCCGGCGGAGTCCTGGCCTTTTCCACCCCCAACCTGCATGGCATCTCCGGGAGGAAGAATCTGCCGGCCTTTCTGAAGGCTTCCCCGGAGGATCACAGGAGCGTTTTCTCCCCGGCTTCGGCGAAAAAAGTGTTGGAAGGCCGGGGTCTGTCCCTTGCGAGAATCCGAATAACCGGGCATCATCCGGAAAGGTTTCCCTCCCAGGGGGCTTTAAGGCTTCCTGAAGGGGCATACGCGGCGGTGAGCAGGCTTTTTCACCTGGGGGATACCTTTGAAGCCTATGCCGTTAAAACGGGGTCGCCATGATTTCCGAAAAACGAAAGGTCATTCTCATTCTCGGCGGCGGCACCATGCAGGTTCCCGCCCTGCGCTGCGCCCGGGAAAAGGGCTGGACCGTGGTGATGGCCGACGGGAACCCCGAACCGGAGGGGAAACCCCTGGCTCATTATTTTGAGCATGTAGACCTGCGGGACGCCGAGGGGATGATAGCCATGGCCGAGAGGTACCTCGGCACCATCGGTCTGGACGGCGTGTTTACCGCCGGCACCGATTTTTCCCTCACCGTGGCGAAGGTGGCCGAGTCTTTGGGGCTTCCGGGCATCGGCGTGGAAACCGCTCAAAACGCCACCTACAAAGACCGGATGCGCCGGTGCTTTCGGGATGCCGGGGTGCCTTCCCCGGCCTTCCGGACGGCCCAGTCGCCGAAGGGGCTTGAAGCCCTCGTGGATGGGCTTGATGGGCCCTGGGTAGTCAAACCGGTGGATAACATGGGAGCCCGGGGAACCCGCCGGGTGGATCGCTTTGAAGACCTGGAAGAGGCGGTACAATCCGCCCTCTCCTGGTCCGGGTCTCACCGGGTGATTGTCGAAGAATACATGGAAGGCCCGGAATACAGCCTTGACGCCGTGGTGGA
>JAFGDJ010000032.1 GCA_016932135.1 Spirochaetales bacterium
CGCTTGAGGCTGTCCTTCTGCTTCTTCAGCTCATTTTTGGTTAACTTAATGGCGGCCATGTTCTCACGCGCTCCGGGTTTCCTCCGGCCAGAACCGGTTCAGCAGTTCCGTTCTCAAGCCCGTTTCCTCGCGGGTAAAACAGGCTGCCAGGATCGACCATCCCTTATCCAGGGCTTTTTCCAGGGGAATATTCACGGAAAGGTCCATCATCTCGTGCTCGAACATCACTCCGTACTTCAAAAGTTTGTTGTCCCAGTTGGACATGCGGAATCCCATGGACTTCTTTTCCACCGATTCAAGATAGGCGGCGTAGAGCTTAATCATCCCGTCCATCAAAGCCCGGTGATCCTCCCGGGTATCGCTGTTGACCAGCTGTTTCAACCGTGAAAGGGAACCGAAAGGCTCAATGCGGCCATTCCGCAGGTAGTACTGACCCTCGGTGATATACCCCGTGTTGTCGGGAACCGGGTGGGTGACGTCGTCCCCGGGCATGGTGGTGGCTCCCAGGATGGTGATGGATCCCGAACCCTCGAAATCCACCGCTTTTTCATATCGGGCAGCCAGCTGGCTGTAGAGGTCCCCCGGGTATCCGCGGTTTGACGGAACCTGTTCCATGGTGATAGCGATTTCTTTCAAGGCGTCGGAAAAGTTCGTCATGTCAGTGAGGAGCACCAGAACCTTTTTCCCCTTTAAAGCGAAGCGCTCCGCCACGGCCAGGGAGACATCGGGGACCAACAGACATTCCACGATGGGGTCGCTGGCGGTGTGGACAAAGAAGATCGTCCGGCTTAAGGCGCCCCCTTCTTCCAGGGTGTCCTTGAAATACAGGTAATCATCGTACTTCAGCCCCATACCGCCGAGGATGATCATGTCGACCTCCGCCTGCATGGCTATTCGTGCTAGGAGCTGGTTATAGGGTTCCCCGGACACGGAAAAGATCGGCAGCTTCTGCGATTCCACCAGAGAATTAAACACATCGATCATGGGTATTCCCGTTCTTATCATGTTCCGGGGAATAATTCTCTTCGCGGGGTTCACCGAAGGTCCGCCGATTTCAATGAGGTTTTCCGTCAGTTCGGGGCCCTTATCCCGGGGCTTACCGCTGCCGGTGAATATTCTTCCCAGCAGGTCGTCGGAGAAGGATACCTGCATGGGATGGCCGAGAAACCTCACCTCGTCACCGGTGGAAATGCCCCTTCCTCCGGTAAACACCTGCAGGGCCACCTCGCGACGGTTGAGTTTGATAACCTCCGCCAGCGACCGGCCGTACCCGGAGGTTACCAGGGCCAGCTCACCGTAGGATACATCGTCGGCGGTAACGGTAATGACGTTTCCCGCTATGGATTCAATTTTACTGTAGACCTTACGCATGTTTCTTTCTCCCGGAAGCGACCTTTTCAACCAGCTCCGCAGCTTCCTGCAGAACTCCCAGCTTTTTTTCTTCCAGCATGGCGGCGATTTCCTTCTCCAGGGTGAAGAAATCATCGGATTGCCATTCCGTACCGTTGTAATCGAGGAATTTCTGACGCATCCTATAGAAGAAGCTCCTGGCCTCTTCTTTATCCGCCGCCTCGATATCCGCGGTGACAATATCCAACAGCAGCTTGAAGATGTGGCGCTGCCGTTCCGTGCTGACGGAGGAATCCACCGGGTCGAAGGAGTTCTGCTGAAGATAGACCGAATCGACAAAGTCGCTTTTGAGAAAAACGATATAGTCTTCCAGGCTTGTTCCCTCTTCTCCCACGACCTTCATCATCTGGGAAACCTCGTTTCCCCGAAAAACAATGCCCTGAACATAGGCGGTCATCTCCGGGTCCACCACTCCGGTGTATTTACTCCAGCTTTCCAGGGGATGGATGGCCGGGTATTTTCTCGCATCGGAGCGTTCACGGGAAAGACCGTGAAAGGCGCCTACCACCTTCAAAGTTGCCTGGGTTACCGGTTCCTCGAAGTTACCTCCCGCCGGGCTTACCGTTCCACCGATGGTGACCGATCCCACGGAACCGTCTCGTAAGCGAACCAGCCCCGCCCGTTCGTAGAAACCGGCAATGACCGATTCCAAGTAAGCGGGGAAGGCTTCTTCACCGGGAATTTCTTCCAGTCTCCCGGACATTTCCCTCATGGCCTGAGCCCATCGGCTGGTGGAATCGGCCAGCAGAAGCACGTGCAGGCCCATCTGCCGGTAGTACTCCGCCAGAGTCACCGCCGTGTACACGGAAGCTTCCCGGGCGGCTACAGGCATGGAACTGGTGTTACAGATGATAATCGTCCGGTCCATGAGGCTTTTTCCCGTCCGGGGGTCCAACAATTCCGGGAACTCCCGTAAGGTTTCCACCACTTCTCCCGCCCGCTCGCCGCAGGCAGCGATAATCACGATATCCACCTCTGCGTTTCTCGAGGTGACCTGCTGGAGAACCGTCTTTCCAGCGCCGAAGGGGCCGGGGATACAATAGGTTCCGCCCTTGGCCACGGGAATGAAGGTGTCGATAAGGCGAACCTTGGTAACCATGGGTTCCCTTGGCCGAAGGCGTTCCGCATACGCGGTGACGGCCCGTTTTACCGGCCAGTGAAAGCTCATGGTGACCGGAAAGGTCTCGCCGTGAGGGTCTTTGAGTTCCGCTACCGGCGTGTCGATAGTGTAGGAGCCCTTTTCGGCTACCTTAACGACGGTATATTCGTCGAACCGGTTGAAAGGCACCATGATGCGGTGCTCGAAAATGCCTTCGGGAACCGTGCCCAGGGTATCTGCGGCGGTAACCTTATCGCCCGGCTTCGCCCGGGGAGTGAATTCCCACTTCCTGTCCTTGGGGAGAGCTTCGATATACACGCCCCGGTCGAGAAAGAATCCGCAGGCTTCCGCCAGTTTCGGCAGGGGGTTCTGCAGACCGTCGAAGATCTGCCCCAGCAGGCCGGGCCCCAATTCCACCGCCAGGAGGTCACCGGTAAACTCGACGGTGTTCCCCACGCCGATACCCTTGGTCATTTCAAAGACCTGCATCTCGGCGTTGTCGCCTTTGATCCTGATAACCTCGGATTTCAGCTTTTTATCCCCTACCAGGACATAACCAACTTCATTCAACGAGACAACGCCGTCGACCTGGGCGGTCACCATGTTGCCGTTGACTCCTATTACCGTACCTTTCGTATCCGTCATGTATTTTCTCCAGCAGTCTTATCCCCACGTTTATCCTGATTACGAACATCGGAGTAAATACGCGAGAATTGTTCCTTTCCTGTTTCTTTTGAAAACGACGCTTTCCGTTCGTTCAATTGCAGCTTCAGGTAGTACACCAGAAGTTTTTCCATATCGAAATGATGGCCCGCCTCCAGCTCTTCGAGGCGCTGCCATCGCGCGTGATTCAACAGTTCTTCAGCCTGAAAGGGGGAATCCTGACTATACGCTTCCCTGGCCAGGTCAGCCACATCGGTGTAGAAAGCGTCGGATTCCCGCACCTCTTTTCCCGAATCTTTTCCCTTTCCCTTCCCTCGCAACAGAACCAGTTCGTTACGCAAAGCTGTCTCCCAGGCGTTCCACCCGTTTATGACCGTGCTTCGTGTTCGCTTCTCTTCCCTGGGGGTAAGGCTTGCCTGGGAAAGGAGGATGTAATCCTTTTTCGTACAGTTTTCCTCGCAAATCCGGAGGAAGGTTTCCCTGTCCGGACCGGTATTCCCGCCGTAAAAGAGCATCGGCAGTGAACCGACGGCAAAGTAATACTGGCCCAAAATCAATCCTCCTTCACAGCTTCCCGCAGGATTTCTGAAAGCCGGGGATTTAAATATTCACAGAGCATGTCAGCGGCACCGGCGGCGGTGAAATCAAAATAGGCGCCGCCCCCTTTTTCGCTCAAACGAAAGCCCGGAACCGACGATTCCACCGGTTTCAACTCCAGGCCCGATTTCAACGCCCCGGACAGGGCGTTGTGGAGGCTGGTTTCCAACTGCTTCAGCTCTTTATCGCCGATCAGGATTTCCATGTTTCCCAGCTCTTCGGGCTTCATGGAGCCTACTATCCGGACTATCAGGTCCTTTAACGGTTCTCCGGTCAGAGCTTTTCCCGTTTCTTCCACCACCACCGCGCGGAATACCCTTTCGATTTTTTCTTTCAGCCCCAAAAGAAGATTTCTTCCCGCCTGCTGCAGGGCTTCTTTTCCGGTGGTCTGGAGTTTTTCAGCTTCCTTTTCAGCCGTTTCAATAATTCGGCCCCCCTCTTCCTGAGCCTTTCGCCGGATTTCCTCGGCCTTCTTTTCTGCTTCCGCAATTATATCCGCGGCTTTTTTTTCAGCGGATTCCACACCCTCGGCTTTTATCTTTTCTATTAGTTCCTTCAGCTGAACGTCCATGTAAAACCTCTCATCATATATAAAAATATCCTCATTCGGTCTTTCTCATTTTTCCTGATACTATCGAAAGACTGCCATCTGTACAACTCTTTTTTCCGTTTTACGACGCCGATATATAACCGGCAACCTTCTGCATCTTTCGTTTAATGATATCAAACAAACCCTCAGGGGCTTCGCTTCGAGTAACCTGTTCATGGAAACGCTTTTTCAGGTCTTCCTGCAGCTCTTGCAGGCTTGTATAGGTATCGGGAGCAATGGCTTTCATAGATTCCACGATACGGTTTAATC
Source organism: Spirochaetales bacterium (assembly GCA_016932135.1). Classification (GTDB taxonomy): domain Bacteria; phylum Spirochaetota; class Spirochaetia; order JAFGDJ01; family JAFGDJ01; genus JAFGDJ01. The sequence goes on from JAFGDJ010000032.1 coordinate 4,629, forward strand.
CTCTGATTTCACGCTGAATAACGGTGACATTTTCTAAAAGCACGTAATTCGTGATCTCTTTATTACGTCCGCGCTGCCGGTAAACCTCTTCCAAAAAAAGCAGATCTTCTTCCATATCCAGCAGTTCAAGTTTCAAGATGTTCAGGTATTTATTAACCTTTTCTCTCACCGTGAGTTCCTTTTTTGCAGATTCTCCTCTCTATTGTAGAAAAATCAAAGGGCAAGTACAAGTTTTTCTTTATCTTTTTTTTACAAATGCCCTAAGGAAAGGTCTCCGTGAATTTTAAACACAGGACCGTCGCGGGTAACCTCAAGATCTCTGTGGGGGAATACCTCCGGCAGCCGGGATGAAACGTATCGTACCACATCGTCTTCTATTCGCTCGATGGTCTCCTCCGGCACATCGGCCAGGGTCACCATATCGATTTCCAGGATATATCCCCGGCCCTTCTTCGAACCGTAGCCCGGGGTGAATCGGGCGCCTACATTGAAGAGGCCGTCCTGGGTTTTGTTGGCTGTTTCCCCCCGGGCCGGTCTTGCCGGGTGCAGAGGATACAGGTGCCCGTAGGTTTCTTCCAGGTAATCGTCAACCTCGTCAAAAAGGTTTTTTAAGCTTTGTATCCATGCCCTGGTTTTTGGATGATCCACAACGGGGGTTACCACTTCACCGTGAAAAGTACCGGATTTTCCGACTGCACCAGTTCACTCACCGGTGCGGTATACCGGGCGCCCCCCCCTTGAGGAAGAATTTCGCCCAGGGAGATTTCCCGAACGGCGGTCTCCGGACGGACAATACAGGTAACCGTGTCTTCCGAAAAATAGGTTTCCAGAAGAAGTTTCGCGTCTTCGCTGATAGGTGTCCCCAAGCCTTCATAGATCCTTTGAGTCAGTGTAAAGCCTTCCTCATCCTGGGTGAAAACCACATTGTCGCCGGAAAGGCCGCCTAACAGGATGGAAAGTCCCTCGGGGCGGGAGAATTCGATTTCCGCGTCAATATACAAATAGTCCGCGTCGGAGGAGGAGTTAAAATCTTTCAACACTATACTATCATCTTCCGCAGCTATTCTCAGGAAGTCTTCTTCCCGGAGCGGCAGAGGAATGAGGGTGTTCCCTTCCTCCATGCGGCCGATATTTTCCACCATGCTGGAAACACGGTAGGAGAGTTTGAGGGTTCCGCTGCCGTCGTTTTGTATTTCCAGTTCAGATTCCACGGAAAGACAGGACAACAGAGAAAGGGTGAGCGCTAGGACCAGAAGCCCTGGAATTATCTGTTTCATTCATTACCCTCCGTGGGCATCAGTATATCAGGTCTCCTTGAGACGGACAATGGTTTTGCCGAAGCCCCCTTCAGAGGGGTGGGAAAACTCAAACGATCCGACCACCGGCGATTGGCGCAAATAGTCATGGACTCCTTTTCTTAAAATCCCTTCACCGCTTCCATGGATAACGTTGAACTGCATCAGTCCCGCCAGGACAGCTCCGTCCAACTGTTTTTCCAGGCATAGAAGCGCTTCTTCCAGTCGCATTCCCCGGATATCCAGTTCGTACCGGGTCTCCTCCACGGATGCAAAATGGGAATATGATACGGTCACCTTTCCCGAGCCGCCGGGAGCGGGTTTGAGCTCTTCAGGGCCGGCCGGAATTTTCAGGCTTCCCACCATCACCAGATAACGGCCGTCTTTTTCCTGTCGGATTATTCTCCCTTTTTTCCCCGACAACAGCACATCGTCCCCCGGTTGGGGGATATAAGTTCCTTTTCTATGCCCGGTGGAGGCAAGCTCCCGCAGATCTTGTTCCTCTTCGGCAAGCTTTATTTCCAGGTGTTCCTTGAATTCCTTCACTGCGGCGGTTTTTTTTCTTGTTACCTCCCCTTCCCGTAAGGAACGCACCAGGTTCTCCAGTTCCTTCCTGCTTTCCCGGACAAAGCGGTTTGTCTCCGACAATTCCCGTTCCTTCAGTTCCACCTCCCTTCGGCGGAGTTCTTCGGAACGTTCCTGCAATTCTTCCTGAAAGAGACGACGGCGCTCTTCCTCTTTTTGCAGTTCCTGTTCCACCGTCATAATACGGCGTTTTCTTTTTTCCAGTTCCTCGATAGCGGCGGACACATCGCTTCGGTGGTCCTCCAGGTATGCTTCGGCTTTTTGAATGATCTCTCCGGTAATACCGCTTTTCGCGGCAATTTCCAGACCGTGGCTTTCCCCGGGAATCCCCGGAATAACCCGGTAGGTCGGCATCAGGTTTGTCCGGTCAAATTCCAGAGAGGCGTTCACCACTCCCTTGCGGGTATAGGCAAACTGTTTCAGGGTGCCGTGGTGGGTGGTTACCACCACGGTGGCTCCGGAATCAAGAAACGTATCCAGCAGAGCCATGGCCAGAGCGGAACCTTCACCGGGGTCCGTGCCGGCTCCCAGTTCGTCCAGCAGGATCAGAGACTTCTCCGTGCTGTATCGCAGGATCGCGGCAATGCGTTTCATGTGTCCGGAAAAGGTTGAAAGAGAAGCGGAGATAGACTGGTCGTCCCCGATATCGGCGTACATATCGTCGAACACCGGTAGTTCCGATCCTTCCGCGGCGGGGATCTCCAGACCGAATTGATTCATCAACCCCAGCAGCCCCAGGGTTTTCAAGGTTACCGTTTTGCCGCCGGCATTGGGGCCGGTGATAATCATAACGCCCTTGTCGCCGGACAAACTCAGCTCAATGGGTACTGCGGAGGATCCCAGCAGGGGGTGGCGGGCTTCGATAAGGTGGATATTTCTTCCGCATCGCATAGCCCGCCGGCAGCGGTTCTTTTGCCCGTACACACCCCGGGCGTAGATCGTGTCAAGCCTGGCGGTGGTGTGAATACACCGCTGGATATCCGGAAAAAACTCTCGCAGATCGGCGGAGATATCCCGGAGGACCGCGTGGGTTATATTCCGCAGGGCGCTTTCCTCAATCGCTTTTTCGTTATTTAATTCGACCAGTTCAAAGGGTTCCACATACACGGTCTGTCCGCTGGAGGAGGTTTCGTGCACGATCCCTTGAATTTTCCCGCGAAAACCGGCTTTCAGGGGAAGCACCGCCCGTCCTTCCCTGAGAACAGGGCCTTCCATCTGCCAGAACGACGGATGCTGCCGCATAATGCCGCCGGTAAGGGAATCCAGTTCGGTGTGGATACGCCGCAGGCGAGAACGTATTTTTTTTAAAGCCGGATGATCTTCCCTTAAGTTTCCCTCTTCATCCAGCTCCCGGAAAATCCGTTTGGGTACCGCTTGAAGATCGGGAAGCTTTCCGGCCAGCGTACGGAGCCCTTCCCCTGAAGGAGGCAGGCTGGGTCGGTCTTGCAGTAAAAAATCCTTCAAAGCGCCGCTCAAACGAATAAAGGTGCCCAGGCCAGCCAGTTGGGCTCCCTCTAAAACCCGCCCTTCCTTCTGCAGAAGGGTATGGAAGGACACCTCGGGAAAACCCTGAACGGGGAAATGCAGATCCCCTTCCAGGATACGGCGGAAATCGTAGACCATGGTGAGAAGTTCATCCAGGGCCGCCGGGTCGGATAGAAAATCCTGTGTTTCCAGCAGGTCGGAACCTTCCCGGCTGAGACAATAGGAAGCGCATTCCCGGCGTATCACCTGGAATTCCAGTAATTCAACGGTACTCAGATCCATAGGGTTTGCTCACCTGTACTTCGATTCTTCTTGTTCCACCAGGGAGGCAAGAAGAGTTTTATAGCTTTCATACCGATCAGGGTGAATCCCCCCCGAAGCGACAGCCTCCCGGACGGCGCACCCAGGTTCTTCCAGGTGGCTGCAGTTCCTCAAGGAGCAGGAGGGGATGAAACTTCGAAAGTCCCTGAAGAGCCACGGAAGCTCCACTGGCGACACTCCCCGGACGTCCAGTTCCCGAATGCCCGGCGTATCGATGATCGCCCCGTTTTCCTGAGGTATCATCAGAGAAAACACGGTGGTATGAATGCCCCGATTGTATTTCCGGGAAATCTCTCCGGTTCGCAGGCCCAGCCCCGGGAAAAGGGTGTTTAAAATCGTAGATTTCCCTACTCCCGACTGACCGAGAAACACGGAAGTTCCCTGATCGACCATTGTCTTGATTTCCTCCAGGCCCTGATGTTTCCGAGCGGAGCAGGTAAAAACGTCATAGCCCAACCGGCGGTAATCGATCATTCTTTTCCGTACCTCATCGGGCAAGCCTAAATCGATTTTATTCAACAGAATAATCAGGGGAATTCCACCTTTTTCAGCTTCCATACAAACCCGGTCGATAAATCTCGGTCTGAAAGGGGGCTTTTCAGCCGAGGAAACACAGACTACCCTGTCCAGGTTTACTGCCAGGGTCTGGAAGCTTTGGCTATTTCTGTTCCATCGGGTAAAAGCGTTTTGCCGGGGCAACCGACGGGCAATAAGCCCCGCCCGGGGTTCCTGGGGATCTTCCTCAAAGAGCACCCGGTCACCCGGCGCCAGGGGATTGTGCTCCCCTTCCGCGTCTTTTAAGGTTTTCCCCTTCAGGCGGCACTCCCTGGTGCCCTGCTCCGTAGCGACAGTAAAAATGTTATTGATGCCGTACAGAACCGTGCCTTTTACCATCAGTCCAACACACCCATGAAGGACAAGCCGTATTGTTCAGCCCTTCGCCGATAGGTTTTCTCCCGATCCGTTCCACCGGTGGTATAAAACAGGCCCTTTTCCTCCGGGGCGTTTCGAAAACCGCAACCTCGGGTCATTTTAACGGCCTGTCGACCCACCCCTTCCACCGAGTCGACGACTTCGACATCGGGACCGAAGAGCGCCTTTAAGTCGTCTTTCAGATGGATAAAGTGAGTGCACGCCAGCACCACCGCGTCAACGCCCTTCAAAGCGGTAACCGCCCTTTGAAGCAGCAGAAGCTTCTCCGACGGCGGGGCGTCGAGCATCCGGTTTTCCACAAAGTCGACGATTTCTCCATCGGCGTATTTCATGATCTTGCAGTCCCCGGCGAACATCTCGATAAGGTTGTCGGTGTAGGCCTCTTCCACCGTCCTGTCGGTAGCCATGAGGCCGATGGTGCGTTTTTTCGATATTCGGGCCGCCGGTTTCACCGCCGGAACCACACCGACAAAGGGAAGATCAAAGGTTTCCCTTAAGGCCGCCAGGGACGACACCGACGCGGTGTTGCAGGCTATCACGAAAAGCTTGGGATCGGCCAGAGAAATGATTTTCTCCACCAGGGTGATCACGATCTCTCTGACCTGCCCGGCGGACTTCTCCCCGTAAGGAAAATGAGAGGTATCGGCGCAGTATAGAAGCCGTTCCTGAGGCAGGGCTTGTCTGAACCAGGCCAGATAAGGCAGACCGCCGATGCCTGAATCAAAGAAAGCTACGGGACGGTTATTCATCGCCGAAGAGGTTTTTCAAATCCGAGCGGGCTTTATAAGCCTTGTCGTCTTTCCCGGAATTTCCCGCGAAAGGTTTTCCTGAAAATCGGAAAAAATCACAGAAGTTCCCCCGGTCTTTTTCCGCTACCCGTTCGGAGATACTCTCCCGGCATTCCCAGTGGGCGTTTTGGTCATAGAAATCACAGTTGAGGCATATTTTGAGGTCTTTGCCGCAGTCGGGACAGGTGGAGCTTCGTCCGACGGACCGGGGATCTCGGATCTCCATACCGCAGAAATAACAGTGTGCCATGGGGGGAGTATAAACGGCAAACAAGGCTCTTGACAACACCTATCTTTTGGTTAGTCTTGTGATTATGTTTGAACTGAAACCCTGTTCGGTTCGGGGTTGTACGAATCCCGCGGTTTCCTTCCGGTCTACCTGTGCTGCTCATATGAAAGAGTCTCATAAGGAATATCAAGAGGAGTTAAGCAAGTATCTTCATGAAAAGAAAAGCGTAAAAGATCTCTGCTTAACCGGGCTTGATTTTACATCCATGGATATTTCCGGCATTCATTTTTATGTATGTTCTTTCTCATCCTGCCGTTTTGACAAGGTTCAATTATGCCGTACTACCTTTCAGTTCTGCCAACTCGACTTTTCCCGGTTTACCGGCTGTGATTTCGAAGAGACCTGGATGAGATACAATATTTTCGCCGGATCTTTTTTTGAGTCCTGTGACTTTTCCAAGTCCGATCTGCTTCACACCAACTTCAACGGTATAAACGCCGTGGATACCACCTTTCATTCTTCGGATTTGTATTATTCTCACTTTGTTTCTTCCCGGCTGAAGAAAGTTTCTTTCAGCGACTGCAATCTCACCAAGGTGAATTTTGTCGCTTCGGAAAGAGAAGACGTAAGCTTTAAATACTCCAACATCGAGGAAGCCCTGTTCTCACCGGAGGGGACGGAGCTGTGAAAGTCTTTTATCATTTCGGTGTTAGGGGCTTCTCGAATACCTATCTCTTAGGACCCGAAGACGGAGGGGACGCCGTTATCGTGGACCCGGGGGCTTTCGATGTGGAACTGCTGTCGCTGATAGAATCCAACGGC
>JAFGDJ010000226.1 GCA_016932135.1 Spirochaetales bacterium
ATACTGCCGATGATCGGTTTTACACGCATTGTTCTCCCCCCTAGGTAGAAATCTTAGAACTAAAACTGTAACACCGAGGGGAGAGTATTCTGTCACTCGGCAATTGACAAAAAGATGATTTTAGATTACCAGCTTCTCACGTTTCGCAGCCGCAGTTCACGTTCCCTTTCAAGATCTCCTTCCAGTCACCAAGAACATCGTGAGTCCAGCAGTCATCCGCTCCGGCGGCCTCCCGCATGACGAGAGCGAGGATATAAGACAATTCCTTGACGCTGGCCCCGGCTTCCAGGGCTCCCCTGAAGTGTTTCAGAACACAGGGCTTCGACCGGGCCTTGATGGACAGGGCGAAGCAGATGAACTGGTAGGTTTTTTCATCGATGAGGCGTTTTTCCCCGTACAGGGTATCCATCTCATCGAGTTTATCCGCAAACTCGGGGAAAAAATCGGCTAACATTCGCATATACTCACCTACTGAAGATAAGCTACCGGGATGGGATTCTTCTCCATCATCCCATCATCGCGCCATAGGTCAGACCGGCAACGGTCGATAGGAGAACCACAATAATCATATACACCAGTGTTTTTTTCAGTCCCAGCTCGCCGCCGATGACCAGCAGGGACGGCAGGGACATAGATGGCCCCGCCAGCAGAAGCGCCAGAGCAGGCCCCTGCCCCATGCCGCTGCCCAGAAGGCCCTGCATAATAGGGACCTCGGTAAGAGTGGCAAAGTACATAAGGGCACCGGAAATACTGGCAATAAAGTTGGAGAGGATCGAGTTTCCCCCCACCGCGGCGGCGATCCACTTTTCGGGGATTAATGCCATGTGCCCCGGCCTGCCCAGGAGGAACCCCGCCACCAGAACGCCTCCGAACAAAAGGGGAAGAATCTGCACGGCGAAATCCCGGGTTGCCAGGACCCAGTCCTTCAGTTCGTGTTTTTTAAACCAGGCAACCAGGCTGTAGATCAGCACCAGAGCAAAGGCGCCGGTAATGAAGTACTTCCAGCGGTAGATAAAATCCCACCCGGCGGAAGACCCCCGGGAGGGTGCCCAGTTGATGAATACCAGGATGCCGATCATGCTCGCCATATAGATGACCGTTTTCCCCAGGCCCCGTTCTTCATCGCCTGAGTCCCGGAACATGGCCGCGTTGGTTACACGCTCTGAGTCTTCCTTCCGGAAAATCAGGTGCATCAGCAGGCCGACCACAAAGGCAAAGAGGATCGCTCCCACCGCCCTGGCCAGACCCAGCTGCCACCCCAGCACCTTGGCGGTCAGGATGACGGCCAGAATGTTGATGGCCGGACCGGAATAGAGGAAAGAAACAGCCGGACCTATCCCCGCGCCCTTTTTGTAGATTCCCTTGAAAATCGGCAGAACCGTGCAGGAACAGACCGCCAGGATGGTTCCGGAAACCGAAGCCACGCTGTAGGCTACCAGTTTGGGAGCCTCGGGACCTAAGTATTTTATAACCGACTGTTGGTTTAAGAAAACCATGATGGCCCCGGCGATGAAAAAGGCCGGCACCAGGCAGAGGAGTACATGCTCCCGGGCGTACTCGGAGAGCATCAGGAAGGCTTCGTTCAAGGCCGCCGATACCCGGGGGGTGTCGAAGGGAATTAAGTAGGCCAGCAGAAAGACTCCCGCCAGACCGAGAAGGAGGTGATTCTTTTTATCCTGCCGAAGCCGCTGAAAAAAGCCGGCTTTTTCCGTTTTCTCATTCATTCTGTTCTTCAAGCCTTCAGGATAGCGATAATCTCATCCGCCGAAAGAACCTTTCCCACCTGCTTAACGTCCCCGTCTATGGCCAGGGCCGGAGTCATCATCACGCCCATGTCCATGATATCGTCGCTGTCGGTCACCTTGACGAACTCCGCGTTGATGCCGGCCCGCGCGGCCGCTTCCCGGGCATTTTGTTCCAGAGCATGGCATTTGGGGCACCCGCCTCCAAGGATCTGAATCTTCATTGATTCCTCCATAATTTGTTATTCTTATTTGGCAATATAACCAAATAGTAAAAAACTGTCAAGCCCGGGATTGACTTTTTACAGGTTATTTGGTAATTTTGCCAAAGAGGTCAAGAATGACGAAAGAAGAAGAAATTCGGAGCCGAACGCGGGCGGCAATTCTGAAAGCCCTGGGGCACCCCACCCGGATGTTCATTATCGAGAAGCTCCATGAAAAGCCCCACTGCGTCTGTGAACTCACGGAAATGATCGGCGCGGACACTTCCACGGTATCGAAACATCTTTCCGTTTTAAAGAACGCCGGTCTGGTGGTCGATTCCAAGGAGGGCACCATGGTTCGCTATTCCCTGGCCTGCACCTGTATCATGGAATTTATCGGCTGTATCGAAAACGTCATTCGGAACAACCTGCAGCGGCAGCTGGACTACTTTACCTGAATCGGAGCCGGTATGAAAGAAAAAAAACGAATCCTGTTTCTCTGCACGGGTAACTCCTGTCGCAGCCAGATGGCCGAAGGCTGGGTGAAACACCTGCTCTGTGATGTTCTGGAAGCCTTCTCCGCCGGGGTGGATGTTCACGGTATGAATCCCCGAACCATCCGGGTCATGGCGGAAGCGGGGGTTGATATATCGGGGCAACGCAGCAAGCACGTGGATGAGTTCTCCGGAGTTGAGTTCGACTATGTGGTTACGGTGTGCGATCATGCCAGGGAAGTGTGCCCCTGGTTTCCCGCGAAAACAGCCCTGCTCCATCGGGGCTTCGATGATCCCTACACCCTGGCTAAAACATCGGAGACCGAGGAAGAAGCCCTGGGCCATTATCGCCGCATCAGGGACGAAATCCGCGCCTTTGTGGAAGAGCTGCCCCGGGTTTTAGGCCGCTAAATCGAATTCGTAAATAAAACAGCCCAAAGGACATCTCAAGGACGATTTTCCCACAGGATACAGTATTGCCGGAAATCCTAAAAAGACTGGAAATACTCTAAGGCTTCTACTAAGGTTATAGGAGGTCACCGAATAAAGAGGAAAGATCTTTGTTTTCTGCCCGAGCCGGATAATGGAACAAGTGACCGGGAAAATTGTGATGAATAGCGAACCCTTACTGTCAGATCTGGTGGACCTTGAGCGATTCCGAAGGTTGATAGATCACTTCTACAGTCTTACCAATATCGGAATTGGCGTAGTGGACAACCGGGGAGAAGTCCTGATCGCCAACGGCTGGAAGGATATCTGCTTAAAATTCCACCGCCGTCATCCGGAAACAGCCCTTAACTGCCAGGAGAGCGATATCCATCTTTCCAAACCCCTGGGGGAAGGAATCTATCGTCTTTACAAATGTAAAAATCATATGTGGGATATGGCGACTCCAATTGTGATAAACGGTCGCAGAATGGGAACTATCTTTATCGGTCAGTTCTTTTTTAATGATGAAAAGATAGATTACGATCTTTTTCGGAAGCAGGCCGCCACCTACGGCTTTGATGAACAAGCTTACCTCGAAGCGTTGAATAAGGTTCCTCACTGGTCGAAAGAAACCCTGGATACGGCAATGGCCTTTCTCTCCGGTCTCACGAAGATAATAGCTACGATCGGACTGAATAATATCAACCTGGAGGAAATGCTGAAAAAAACCAGAAGCCTGGCTGAAGAGCTGAAAAAAAAGGAGGAAACCCTTTACGATGTACTGGAGAATATTCCATCGGCTGTTATAGCCATTGATATGGAGGGCACCATTCTGGTGGTTAACAGGACGACCTCGGAATACACCGGTTACAGCAGGGAAGAACTCTTACATCTGAATGTTCAGAAAATTGACAGAGAAATAGCTGAAAGAAGGGATAAAGAGAACCTATGGAGGGACCTGCCCCCTCGAGGGCGGAGAACAATAGAGACAACGATTACCAGAAAGGACGGCACCACTTTCCCGGCGGAGATTCATCTGTCTTCTATTACCCTTAACGAAAGAAAAGTTATCCTTTCTATTGTCCAGGACATCACCGAGCAGAAAAAACAGGATCAGGAAAAGCAGTATATCTTAAAAAAAATGAACCACCGGATTAAGAATAATCTTGCCATGATTTCATCCCTTGTAAGACTAAAAAACGATAACCTTCCGTCATCCATCGATCTCACAGACTTGGCACACCAGGTCGACGCCATCATCATTGTACATGATATTCTCTATCACACCGACGATGTCAGCCGTATCGGAATAGCCGATTACACCAGGGACCTGCTGGATACGGTTTTCTCCTCCTTCACTGAGAAGGCTGTAAACCTGGCGGTGGAGATCGGTGATTTTTCCCTGCCCACAAAAACGGTGGTTCCCCTGGGATTGATCATCAACGAGATCGCCGTAAACGCTCTGAAACACGCCTTTGAAAACACGGAAAAGCCGCTGTTTTCCATAAGCCTGGAGGCTTCCTCCGATGATGACCGGTTTATCCTTGCTATTTCAAACAACGGCACCCCCTTTCCCGCCTCGATTCCCATCGATAACCCGACAACCCTGGGTCTTCGGCTCATCAGTGCGCTGACCGAGCAGCTTGAGGGCACCCTTGAATTGATCCGGTCTCCCGAAACCACCTTCATCATCCGCTTTCCGGTACAAGAGACCTCCGCCTTGTAAAAGCCCGTCCCATTGAAGCAAAAGGACTTTTCAGTCCGTATATCTCCTTCATGAAAGAAGATCCGATCACTCCCCCCGCCGACCCCTTGGGAAAGGCTGCCCGGGATCATTTCAACATTCCCTATCTTTTCCCGTACCAGCGCCTGGTGATCAGTAACATCCTGGAAGCCGCGGGAGCTCCGGGCTATACTCTCCTAACCGGCGAAAACCGGTGGACGGAAGAACCGGACATTGTCGACACCCGGAGCCGCCAGATCGTCATCCTGCCCACCGGAGCCGGGAAATCGCTCTGCTTCATGCTGCCCGCCTTACTGCTGACGGGACCGACCATGGTAGTGTTCCCCCTCCTCTCCCTGATAGCCGACCAGTCCCGCCGGATGGAAGAAGCCGGAATGAAAGGCGGTGTGTTGAAGGGCGGCCAGAGCCGGGAGGAACAGGAAAAAGTGTGGGCCGGCTTAAAGCGGGGCGACATAAAGATGGTTCTCACCAACCCGGAAACAGCCCTCCGTCCGGAAATACTGGGGAAAACCGGTGAATTCAACTTCCAGCACCTGGTGATCGATGAGGCCCACACCGTCTCCGAATGGGGGGAAAGTTTCCGTCCCGCCTATCTGGAACTGGGACGATGGGTAAAAAAATCGGAGATTCCCGTTATTACAGCCTTCACGGCCACAGCTTCCCCCCTGATTCTGGAAAGAATACAATCTCTTATCTTTCCCGAAACGTCGCCCCATATCATATCCGCCAACCCCGACAGGCCGAATATATCCTACCGGGTCATCCCGGTGCTTTCGAAACTTCAGGGGCTGGAGGATCTCCTGAAAGCCCCGACAACGGCGGCAGTTTCCCGTCCCGTTATCGTGTTCTGCGGCAGCCGGCGGGCTACCGAACTGATTGCCCTGGCGCTGCGAAAACGGCTTCATAGTAATGAGGTTTTCTTCTACCATGCCGGGTTGTCCAGGGATGAAAAAAAACGGGTGGAAGAATGGTTTTTTACCTCCGATAACGGCATCCTGGTAGCCACATGCGCTTACGGCATGGGTGTGGATAAAAGCAATATCCGCACGGTTATCCACGCTTACGTGCCTTCTTCCATAGAGGCGTATCTGCAGGAATCGGGCCGAGCGGGACGGGACCGGAAGCCTTCCGAGGCAGTGCTGCTTTTTTCTCCGGAAGACGCATCCCGGGCGAAGAAGGCCGGGAACGATCCCGCGCAGCAGCGTTTTCAAGCCCTGGCCGGCATGGCGCTGCGGCCCGATAGATGCAGGAGGTCCTACCTGCTGGAGCTCATGGGAGCCCCCGAGACGGCCTGTTCCGGCTGTGACGTCTGCTCGGGGCAGGTCAGAAAAGAAGCCCGGGGATACAGGGAGATTGCGGGGCTTATCCGTACCGGCCCGGGGATGTATACGATGCCGGAAGCAGTTTCTACCCTGAAAGGGTTGAAGGGTCCGGGATCCTTCGCACCGCCGGATCGGCTGACCCCCGGATTCGGGGCCTTAAACGACTGGATGGAAGAGGATATTCTGGAAGCCTTGAGAAACCTCGCCCTGGCCGGACGCCTCAGAACCGGCTCCGGACGTAGCTATAAAGCGAAGAAACTTCGAGTTGCGTCTTGTGATAATCAACTGGCCGGCGGTTTTCAGGAAGTAAGGAAGTCTGAGAGGATTAGATCTTGACGACTTTCTCGCTGCGGAGACAGCGGGTGCAAACCTTGACCGTTTTCACCTTTCCATTCACCAGAGTCTTGATTTTTACCAGATTGGGTTTCCAGACTCGTTTTGTCTTGTTATGGGCATGGCTCACATTATTTCCGGTCATCGGACCCTTTCCGCAAATATCGCATTTTCGTGACATGATGTTCCTGCCTTATCAATATCGCCGTTCAAAGGCGTTTCTAACTGTAAACGGGGGGAAGAATAACAAAAATCAGCCTTTATGTAAAGAGGTCGAATTGAAAGACGTTTTCAAGAGGTTTATTCAACCTCTTTATCGTCTCCTGAATCCTGCTTTACCAGGATAGCCTCCCATTCCTGGGGTGAAACCTTCTTAAAAACTACTGCTTTAATATACTCTCCTAAATTCTTTATTCTCTCAGCGGTATCTCCGGAGATGATATGTTCAATGCCGCATGCTTCGGCGGAGGCAATAGCGGGCTCCAAGCCCAGGATGTCCTTCAGAAAAGCGTCGAGAATATAATGCCGGGAATTGATTACCTCCGCGGCTGCTTTTCCGGTCTCGGTGAGAGAAATGAAGGAGTTTTTCTGGTAGTTCACCAGCCCCTTGTCCCTGAGGCTTTTTAACGCCCCCGTCACGGAGGGCATCTGCACTCCTAAAGCTTTCGCGATATCTTTTACCCGGGCAACCCGGTACTCTTTTTCCAAGCGCAGGATGGCTTCCAAATAATCTTCCAGGCTCGGGCTCAATTTTTTTACCATGTTGACATAACCCCTTTGATTTCACTATACCCCTATATTCCAGGGAGTGCAAGAATTACAGGGAAAAGTTGCAGGAGAATGACCGATCATATATACTGCATAAAGAAGTAAAAGGGGAGAACCGGGTGAAAGACTTATCAGAGGACATTACTCATAAACTCATGGAACTGAAAATAAAATTCCTCAATCAGCTACCGGAAAGACGAAAAGAAGTTGAAAAAAAATGGGAACAGCTTCGCGGGCTATCTATGGACAGCCAGGAACTCTCATATTTAAGAATGCTGATCCACCGTCTTGCCGGTACCGGTTCTTCTTTCAGCTGTTTCGGTCTTTCCGATTACGCGAGAAACGCCGTCGCCTTGATCGACAGGTTTCTTTATGATAAACAGACTCCCACCGAAGAAGCCCTGGAAGTGATGGATGATTACATTACCAGGATGTTTGAAGAAATCGAAGAGCCTTTGGAAGAATGCCCTGAGGAATCGGAATCGGAAAAAACTCTTACCCTGCCCGATAAAAAGAACCTTGCCTTTTACGTTCACCGGTACGAAAAATTAGCGGAGGATTTTCAAAAACAGCTGGGATTCTACGGATACAACGTGAGAATCTATTCAAGCCTTGAAGATGCCCGGGCATCCATGGATACGTTCAGCAGAATCCTCATCATAGAGTCCGATATTATAAAGGAGCATCCCGACTATGGTGAACGGCTCCTCAACCTGAAATCATCCTACAGCAACATGAAGTATATCTTTATTGCCGAGGATGACGGTTTCGACATTCGCCTGCAATGCGTTCGTTCCGGCGGGGATGATTTTTTTCTTCTTCCGCTGGATGTCAGCCGACTAATCGATCGGATCAATTCAATCACCGCGAAGGAGAATACCGAACCCTATCATATTCTTATCGTCGACGACGACCCTGAACAGGTATCCTATTTCGCCCTGATACTTCAACAGGCTGGAATGATTACCTCCGTGGCTTCCGATCCTAAGAGAGTAATTCATATCCTGATCGAGGCAAAACCTGAGCTCATCCTCATGGATATGTACATGAAGGAATGCAACGGGTCGGAATTAGCCGCCATCATCAGGCAGCAGGAAGCCTTTGTGGGCATTCCCATCGTCTATTTGTCCTTTGAAACCGACAAAGAAAAGCAGATGGCCGCCATTCGGCGGGGGGGTGACGATTTCTTAACCAAACCGATAAAGTCTGAACACCTTATATCGGCGGTGAGTACCCGGGCCGAACGAACAAGAAATCTTCGTTTTTTCATGGAAAGAGATTCTCTTACCGGTCTGCTGAACCATACCAATCTGAAAGAACAATTGAACAGAGAGATTATGCGGGCCGAAAGAACCGGCTCAGAGCTTTGCTTTGCCATGATAGATTTGGACCATTTCAAGATGGTCAATGATTCTTACGGCCATATCACCGGCGACCGGGTATTAAAAAGTCTATCGAGGATGTTGTTGGAGCGCTTACGGCGGACAGATATCATAGGTCGGTACGGCGGAGAAGAATTCGGTGTTATTCTGCTGAACACCGACGAGGGGAACGCCTTTATCGTGATGGATCAGATCAGAAAGAACTTCGCCCAGATTCACCACCAATCGGGAAACCAGTCCTTTCATGTGACCTTGTCTTGCGGCATAGCCTCCTTCCCCGCCAGCAAAGATTCCAGTCAGCTGACAACCTTGGCGGATAGAGGCCTGTATCAGGCAAAGGAACAGGGTCGGAACAGGGTGATATCCGTGGAAGCGCCGGAGACCTGAAACGGCGGAAAACCGCCTACCTTTCCCGTGTCAAGGAAGCCGGACGCCTCAGTTTCTTTAAGAAAATACATTCCGAATAAGTCCCGAAGGGATTCCCCTCATCATTCCAAAAATACTCTACCCTCAAGCAAGCGAGGGAAGAATCAAGCCATTTCATGGGGGAAAGCGGCAGCCTGGTGTCTTGATCTATCAAAACCTTTTCCCGGCAATCCCCCCGGAGAAGAATGCCCGAAACCGATGGGTACGGACCGGTTGTTTTCAGGCTGCAGATGCGGCGGCGGAGGTCCTCATACAAACCGCCGGTGTCCACCAGCAGGAAAACCGCGGAATCCCGGGTTATGAGGTCTTTGGTTCGACAGGGAACTGCGGGAGGAAGATCATCATTGAACAGGCTCACCGGAGATTCATTGCTGAAAAGGATCGGTATATGAGGCTGAAGAAAAAGAGCTAAAGCCTCGCCTTGCCGCTGAAACCAGGCACGCTGATACCGGCTGACGGCATGGGATACATGAGCGGGGGGTAATAAGGCCGTAAGATATAGTGTTTTCGTCATAACTGGTTGTTTTCAGGTAACCGGTAATATGCTATTATAGATAAAACACACAAGGAAGGGAATATGCGCAGAAAGGTGAAGCGAATATCCGAAGACCTGGCCGAAAGGTTATCCGGCTGGGAACAGGTGGATACGATAACTCTTCTGGAATCGGGCGAGGAAGAACTCTATAATCCTTATTTTTTTCTCAGTCTTGACGTGTACTACTCCGGGAATCTTCCCGAAGCGGAGACCCGTCAGAAACTCTTCAGCGATGCCGGGGCCTTTGAATCCTCCAGCACCGCCAAAAAAGACCGATTCCTTCTGGAAGATATGCCCGTAAGGGTTGAATACAAGAACATTGACAGAATCAATACCCTTTTAGACCGCATTGAAGAAAACCTCTGGGTCTTCAGGCAAACCGGCACCTATATGTTTTACCGCCTGCAGCAAGGAAAGCTTTTATTCAACCGGAGCGACTGGCTTACCGGGATACAGGAACGGCTTCAGCATCTGCCCGATTCTTACTGGGAAGCCCTGTCCAAGGCCGCCACAGCTACCATGGAGCATTATCTGACGGACATGAAATCCGCCGCCATGGAAGAGGATAGTTTTTTTTACCTCATATCTTCCGCCGGCTTCATCAAGAGCCTTGTCAGCTCCCTTTTTATCATAAACCATCGATTCGAACCTTCCGGAAGAAACCTGGCGGATCATTTATTCAATCTGCCGGTTTTACCGGAAAATTTTCGGGGTCGTTATGAGAGCTTTATCAGCGACGACCAGGAATTCACTCCTGCGCGGAAATGCGAAATCGCCGTTCTTCTGGCAAAGAGCCTCTTTCGGCTTATCTGAAAAAGGAAAGAAGAGTAAGGTGATTTCTTTTTTCAGAAGACCTGTCATATTCATTTCATTGATCCTCCTCGGTTTGGTCAATCTTTCTCTATCGGCAGACCAATCTTCCCCGGGCACTTCCAGCCTCCGTCCCCTGATCGGTCAATTGATGGAAGACGGCGGCAAACCCTACCTTCGATACCATTGCCCTGAGATAGAGGCCTCCCGGGAAAAAAACTCCCTTCGGGCTCTGGCCATAACCTATTCCACCGATAGGCAGGGGCACAACGAAACAGAAATACGCCTGGGATACAACGGAAGGTATCGAAACCATACCCTGGTTCTGCGCCTGGGTACCCACCAGGTATTTCTCTATCCCGAATTGTCGGGTTCCTGGCCCGGCACCCTGGATATCGACGTTCCGGAGGGGGTTGAAATCCTGGAAGTAGCTCTCTCTCCCCTACCGGCGGATGAACAGCCGATTCCGGCCGATATGGGAACAATAATGGCCTATCCACCGGAGCAATGGCGCCGGGAAGAATATGAATGCTTCAGCTGGAACCTGGCCCCGGCTGTGCTTGTCTATGTCACCAGGAATTATCAGGACCAGGCTCGACGATTCAAGCGGCTGGCTTTTTTCGTGGAAAAACCAGGTTTCTCCGGGGTCCTGCAGCCAAATGAAGTAATTGAACATCGGCACGGGTGGAACGCCCATGATTATCGGGCTGAAGACCTGGCCCGGTTCTTCCGTCGGGCGGAAGAAGAAAATTTCGAATTGAACCCGGAAGAACGGGAGTTATATCAAACCCTGGAAAAACACAGCATCCTTTTCCGGGAAGACGGTATTATTCAAGCCGGCACCGGCAGTGTCTTATCCATATCCATGGAAACCCCGAAAGCTCTCAGGGCGAAGTTTCTAGTCCATGAAGCCTTTCACGGACTCTTTTTCATCTCTCCCCGTTTCCGCCTCGCCTGTCTGGACACCTGGAGATCCCTGGCACCGGAAGAACAAAACTTCTGGAAAACCTTTTTCTCCCACCGCACGTATAATGTAAAAAACGAATTCCTCCTGGTGAACGAATTTATGGCTTATCTTATGCAGCAACCCAAGGATGAGCTGGATTGGTATTATAAGGAGTTCATTTTTCAGGAACTCACAAAAGCCTATCCTGCCAAAGCCGCGTCTTTTGAAGCCTTTTACCGGACTTACCCGGAGACTTTCCACCTTTCCGCCTCAAAGATAGAACGGACAGCGGAGATCCTGTTCGGTGTCCGGGCCGGGGACCTGAACTGCATCATCTACAACCCTTGACCACAAAACCGTATCACGGGTATACTCACCTTCCGTACGGGATGCCATATCCCGCATTGCACGGGATGTTGCCTAGTGGCTAAGGCGCCTGCTTTGGGAGCAGGAGATCGGAGGTTCAAGTCCTCTCATCCCGATGGTATGCGTCCATAGCTCAGCTGGATAGAGCATCTGCCTTCTAAGCAGAGGGTCGCAGGTTCGAGTCCTGCTGGACGTATTAAAAAGTATCTGTATCGGGGATCGGTATCAGAAAGCACAACAATAAGCAGGACTCGAACCGAAGGTC
>JAFGDJ010000227.1 GCA_016932135.1 Spirochaetales bacterium
AATTCCTTCCAGGCGCAGGATATGCTTTGCCGTATGTTCTATGAACATCCTCACCTTTACCAGAGTTGTGTTCGGATCGCTATAGATGTGCATTTCGGCATAGCCACCCAGCTCCGCCAGAATCGGCCAATCACTTTTTAAAAAGGCGAAAGAACTTTTCAAAAATTGTCCACCTGAATATTTTTTTCTATAATGATTTTATCATATGTATGCCTGTTTGCAAAACTATATTATAATTATGTTTATACGACAGGTTCTGACTCCTCCTCACACTGATACCTCACCACTGACCACTATCGTATCCAGAACCTCCAGGCTATCAGGAAAAGCATAACGATCCCCACGGCATACTTGTAGGTCACGGCGATGAGCTTGCCGACCAGGGCGCCGACCCCTATCTTCACGCCGTCCTGCCGGGTTTTTTTCCCTAAGGTCATTTCCAGAAGAACCGTCAAGGCGAAGGAACCGACGAACACGCCGATGATGGTCCCCACTACCGGTATGACCATGGACCCCAGCACGGCGCCGGCGATACCGCCGAGAAAGGCCCCGGCCATGCCGTATTTACTTGCCCCCCGCTTCTTGGCGCCGAAGAGGGAGGCGACTTGTTCCACCACCTCGCCGGATACGGCCAGGACGAGGAAAACGATGAAGTGCCCCATCATGAAGGTGTCCCCGCCTTCCACCAGCCGCCAGATCAATACCGCCGCGGCAGCCATGAAGGTGCCGGGAACCCCCACGGGGATGAAAAGAATACCGGCGAACAGGACGATGAATACGATGATCTGAAGGATAAGGGGTGTCATGGATGGCCTCCTTGTATCTTAATATTCCTAAAAAACTCTTCAAAGGCAAGGAAATATGCTGTATTCTCTGGCAATGGAAACCTATGACAGTAATATTGCACGGCTTCTTGAGGACCATATACGCTTTATCTATTCCCTATCGTTCAGGTTTTGCGCCGATGTTCAAATGGCCGAGGACCTGGCACAGCAGACCCTTCTTTCCGCCTGGGAAAAACGAACACAGCTTTCTGATATGAAGAAAATCTCCGGATGGCTGCGGCGAATCTGCCTGAATCTCTATCTTTCCTCAAAACGAAAGGAAGGAATTATTATGCAGCCCGAAGATGGCTTTGAAGAAGCGTACGCAGATATCTCTCCCCTGCCGGAACAGGAACTGGTGGTAGAGGAATCCGTACGGGAGCTGCAGGACGGGTGTTTCACCGCTATG
Source organism: Spirochaetales bacterium (assembly GCA_016932135.1). GTDB lineage: Bacteria > Spirochaetota > Spirochaetia > JAFGDJ01 > JAFGDJ01 > JAFGDJ01. Next base: position 1,234 of record JAFGDJ010000227.1, read on the forward strand.
ACGTCCCGTCTTACTCTGGCCCAACGTTCCGCGTTTATTCTGGTGGATATGCTCGGACTTTCGATCGAGGAAGCCGCCCGAATGTTGGAGCTTTCGGTGTCTTCGCTCAAGTCTCTTCTTTTTCGAGCCAGAAAAAATTTGAATGCCTTTTTCGGACACCACTGCCAATGGGTACTTCCGGAGAATTCATGCAGCTGTCAAGCGTGGTATGAGTTTTCCCGGCATCGGGAACAACTCCGTGAACAGGTTCGAAAACACGGCGGCCCTCCGGATTTTACCGATCCCCGGTATGGTGAAAAAAGCGATCCCGCCACAATGCAAAAGGTCCTTTCCCTTTTCAGAAACCTTCCTGAACGAAGGCCGGATATATCCTGGTATGAAAAGACGGCACTTCTCGTGGGTGGTTTATTGATAGAAAAGTGAAAAAAATGAAAAGCTATCCGCACCTTTGAGTTCCCTGATGCATCATTATAAGCAGAAGGAGAACAACAATGACAAGAAATGAGATTCTGGAAAAACTCGCTCCCTGCGGACTTGATTGTTCGCGGTGCGCATCATTTAAGGGAGGAGACATAGCAAAACAGAGTCAGGCACTTTTAAACCTGCTGGGCAACTACAAGAGGATGGCGGATAACATGTCGTCTTTTTTTAAACCCTTCGAGCAATACGATTCGTTTGAAAAGATTCTTTCCTTTTTCGCGGATGCCGGTTGTGCAGGGTGTCGTTCGGGAGATGGAAAATATCCTGACTGTGCGGCAAAAAGCTGTTTCAGGGAAAAGGGGGTTGATTTCTGCGGTGAATGCGGCGAGTTTCCCTGTGAAAAAAATACATATAATGACGACCTTCACCGGCGATGGCTGAAAAACGGCGAAACCATCAGGGATGAGGGGGCCGAATCATTTTATGCCCTACAGGTCACAAAGCCCCGGTACTAGTCCTTGAGATCCTTTCCTACCGGTTCACTCATCCCCGGCAGGGGATTTCTCACGGTCCAGTCTTCCCCGGACGGAGGAAAAGTAGACCCCGGCCAGGCACAGCACGGTAAAGATGAGAAAAGATACCCTGACGCTCCGGTTGAAGGCGGGAAGGTTTCCTTCACCGATGGGGCTGTCCCCCAGGAACAGGGTGAACACGATGGTGGTCACCCCCATGCTCAACACCTGCCCCAGGGACCGCATGGTGGCCACGACCCCCGAAGCCAGGCCGTAGTACTTCTTTTCCACCGAGCTCATGATGGCGTTGGTATTGGGGGATGAAAACAGGGCATAGCCGGCGCCGAGGAAGGCAAGGACGATGATGACCAGGATCAGCGGCGTATCCGAGGTAAGCCGGGAAAGCAAAAATAACCCGGCGGCCACCATGGACATGCCGGCGGATACCAGAACGGTCGGCTCGATCCGGTCGGAAAGTCGTCCGGCGAGGGGTGACAGCAAAGCCTGGGCGACCGGTTGGATAACCAGAATCGTCCCGGTGATCCGGGGGCTGATCCCCATGGAGAATTGCAGAAAGAGGCTTAAGAGAAAGGTAATGGCGTAGGTGGCGGAATAGTGGATCAGGGCCGCCACGGAGGAGAAGGCAAACACCCGGTTCGTCCGAAAGAGCTTCACCTCCAGCACGGGGAACCGGACCTTCAGTTCATGCCGGATAAACAGGACAAGGCCGATGAGACCGGGCAGGAGAAAGATCAAGGCCCTCATCAGCGGAAGGATGGTCATGCCGTACATGAACAGCACCAGGGAAACCCCGTAGAGCAGGCTTCCGGCGAGGTCGAAGCTTTCACCTTTGGCGTCGGCCCAATCCTCCTTCACAAAGATTACCGTCAGCAGCAGGGGCACCACTTCCACCGGAGCTATTAGGAAGAACATCCAGCGCCACCCTAAGGCCGTGGTGATGATCCCGCCTAAAAAGGGGCCGAAGGAAAGCCCCGTATACACCGAGGCAACACCGATTCCGATGGCCACCCCCCGGCGGTGGGGCGGGAACACGGAGGACAGAATCGCCATGGTGGTGGCATTGATCATGGCCGACCCGAGGCCCTGAACCACTCTGAAAAGAATGAGAGAAAACCCCGAAGAAGAAACACCGCAGAGCAGGGTGGTGACGGCCAGAACCGCTATCCCGCCGATAAAGACTTTTTTTCTCCCGTAGATATCGCCGATTTTCCCGGCGGCGATGAGGAACACCGCATTGGAGAGAACGAAGGAAGTGGAAATCCAGGTCAGGGTGACCGCCGGAAGGGCAAACTCCTGCTGTATCTCCGGCAACGCCACGTTAATGGCCGAACTCATCACCGATCCGATAAACGAAGCGATGGCTACGGCAACGGTGGCGGATATCCGGGCGGATCGTTGAGACATAGCACCTCAAAAAAATCAGCGGTAAATCTGAATTGCATAGTAGAAAATTGGATTCCGGGATGTCAACACCGGAAAATCTTATTCTTGACAACCCAGGACACCAGGACTATACTTAATGGCTGGTGGTATTACCACCAGCCAAATAGATCTTGCCGGTAAAAGGAGCCTCCGTGACGGTATCGAAACAAACCTATGAACCTCTTCAGGTAAAATCCCTGAAGGAAGAATTCATCGACCGGTTCGAACACCTGATCCTTTCAGGGGAATTCGAAATCGGCCGAAAGCTGCCGCCGGAACGGGAACTGGCCCGGCAGCTGAAGGTTTCCCGGCCGGTAATCCATGAAGGGCTCCTGGAACTGGCTTCCCGGGGGCTGGTGAGCATCGTTCCCCGGAAGGGGACCTATATCAACGACTACCGCTCGGAAGGTTCCCTGGAACTGCTGGTGTCCCTGGTGAATTATCACGAAGGCCGGATAGACCGGAAAATCCTTTCCAGCATTCTGGCAATGCGGGTTCTTTTTGAAAGCGAAACGGCTTATCTGGCGGCTCAACACCGCTCCAAGGAAGATCTGACGGCTCTGGAAGAAATTCTGAAGGAAGAAAGTGTTTGCACGCCCGGGGTTCCGGAAACCGTGGCCCTGGTGGATTACAGCTTTCATCATCGGATCGCCCTGGCTTCAGGAAACATGATCTACCCTCTGCTGATGAATTCCTTCCGGGTTTTATATCTGGATATCCTCGGTCAGTTCTACCGGGACCCTTCGGTTATCGATCCGATCTTTCAAATGCACAGGGATATTGTCGAGTCCATCCGGCAGAAAAACGGAGAGGCTTCCAGGAACGGGATGAGAACCCTCCTCACTTTCAGCGAAAACAATCTCTATCGCATTCTGGGCATGGAGAAGGAAACCCATGAAATCCGTACCTGACCGGGTTGTTAAAACCCTGGAGAAAAAGGGGTTAACCGGCATCGCGGTAACCCTGGAAGAAGAATCCCTTTGTCTTAAAGGGATGGTGAAAAACCACGATGATTGGCTAAAAGCAGGCTATACCGCCGCGGCGTTCCCCTGCCGGGAGGTGATCAACGACCTGGCAATCCAAGGCCTGGAACCGGAAAAGGATCGCTTGCCCGCCCTGTCCGACTCGCTGCTGGAAGGCAGGCATTTCGACGCGGTAGTCATCGGCGGCGGGGTTATCGGCTGCGCCGCGGCCCGGGAGCTGACACGCTGGGATATCTCCGTAGCTCTCCTGGAAAAGGATGGGGATGTATCCTGCCACGCCTCCGGCAGAAACGACGGGATGGTCCATCCGGGGTTCGCGGCTCATCCGGGAACCAAGAAGGCCACCTACAATGTCCGGGGAAACAAGCTTTACACCCGGGTGTCGGAAGACCTGGGGGTTCCCCTGGTCCGCTGCGGATCTATGCTCCTGTTGAAAAACCCCCTGTATATTTTGCTTATTCCCTACTTCTTCCTTCGAGCCCGGCAGAACGGGGTGGAAGGCTGCCGCTTCATCGAACGGCGGAAGGTCTTTCAACTAGAAAAACAGGTTACCCGAAAACAATGGGGGGCTTTTTCTTTCCCCACTGCGGGGGTTATGTCACCCTACCGAACCGCCATAGCCTACGCTGAGAATGCCGTGCAAAACGGGGCTGAAGTGTTCCTGGATACCCGGGTACGGGGGTTCCGTCTGGAACCTTCAAAGCCGGGAAAGACCCGGTTAACCGCCGTGGAAACAAACCGGGGAACCTTCACCGCCTCCGTAGTGATCAACGCCGCGGGCATCTGGGCTGACCGGATTGCCCAATACGCCGGGGATCGTTTCTTCTCTCTGCACTACCGCAAGGGGGTGGATTGTATCCTGGATAAAAAAACCGGCGCTCTGCAGCAGCGGGCCACTGGAATGCCCGAACTTTTTCAGCTCCGGGCCAAGACCAAAGGCGGCGGCATCGTTCCCACCACCGAAGGGAATCTTCTCATCGGGCCTACGGCGGAAGAAATCCCCTACCGGGAGGAATACTCCACCAGCCAGACGGATATCGACGCGCTGATGAGCCGTTTGAACTTGAACCGGGCATTGAAAAAAGAAGACATCATCACCTATTTCGCGGGAGTGAGAGCCTGCACCTGGAAAGAGGACTTTATCATCGAACCCTCCCGGAAGGTGGACAATCTAATCCACGCCGCGGGGATTCAGTCCCCCGGCTTCGCTTCCGCGCCGGCCATTGCCGAGGATGTGGCTGCCTTCGCCGTGGAAGCCTTGAAGCTGCAGCGTACCGTAATGGAAAACCGGTGCTTCAATCCCCGGCGCGAGGCTCCGGTGAACCCTCGGAACCTGAGCCCCCAGGAGCGGACAAAGCTCATTCAGAGCGACCCGGCCTACGGAAGGGTTATCTGCCGGTGCGAAGGGGTCAGCGAAGGGGAGGTGCGGGACGCTTTACGCTCCTCCGTTCCCGCCATGACCCTGGACGGCATCAAGCGCCGCACCCGGGCGGGGATGGGGCGGTGCCACGGCGGGTTCTGTACCCCCCGGATCCTGGAAATCATGTCCGCCGAATTGAAGGAACCCATGGAGCGCCTCACCAAACGGGGGGCCGGATCGTTGTTCTTTACCGGCCTCACCAAGGAAACCGAACCGAAGAAAGCCGTGAAAGGGGGTGAAGCATGATGAACCCGAAAGAATGGGATGTGCTGGTGGTGGGTGCCGGTCCCGCCGGGCTGGCGGCGGCCCTGGCCGCCCACAACAAGGGGGCTTCCACGGCTATTATCGAGCGGGAAGACCGACCCGGAGGAATCTTGAAACAGTGTATCCACGACGGCTTCGGGCTGGTACGGTTCGGAGAAAAACTCACCGGCCCGGAATACGCTTTTCGGGATATTCGCCGGATAGAAGAAAAAAAGATCCCTGTCTTCACCGAAACCTACCTGGAAAAAAGTGAAATCCTCGGCGGGGGATTCGGTCTTCATCTGGTAAACAACCGGGCAGGAGTGTTCACCCTTCGCTCGAAAGCCCTGGTGTTCGCCACCGGCTGCAGGGAACGAACCGCCCGGCAGGTTTTTATTCACGGCACCCGCCCCAGCGGCATCTGGACGGCGGGACTGGCCCAGTACTTCATCAATATCCAGGGGTACATGCCATGCCGCCGTTGTGTGATCCTGGGTTCCGGGGACATCGGCCTGATCATGGCCCGGCGCCTCACCCTGGAGGGGGCCGAGGTGGAAGGGGTCTACGAGGTTTTGCCCGAACCTTCGGGGCTTACCAGGAACGTGGTACAGTGCCTGGAAGACTATGCCATCCCCCTTCACTTAAGCTCCACGGTGACCCGGGTTCACGGTGAAGACCGGGTCGAAGGAGTGACGGTATCCGCGGTGGACGCCCAGCGGCGCCCCGTGCCGGGGACGGAGCGCTACGTGGAGTGCGACTGTCTCATCCTCTCGGTGGGGCTGATCCCCGAAAACGAAGGCCCCGAAGCCCTGGGAACCCCCCTGGACCGCCTAACCGGGGGACCGATCATCGATCAACGGTATATGTCCACCGCCCTGGCCGGACTATTCTCCTGCGGCAATGCCCTGCATGTCAGCGACCTGGTGGACTACGTTTCGGAAACCGGCCACAGCGCCGGAGAAGCCGCTGCGGTGTATGCCCTGGGAAAGTCCACAAAACCTTCACGAAAACTGGTTCCCCTCAGGCCGGGGAATAATGTTCGCTACACCGTGCCCCAATATGTGGATGTTTCGCTTCCCGGAACGGTCACCCTGTTTTTCAGAAGCTCCCGGACCCTGGAACATGCCAGGGCGACTTTATCCTCGGGTGAAACTACCGTTCTTAAAAAAACCTTCCCGGTCCTGCGGCCGCCGGAGATGGAACGGCTGGAATTCCAGGTGCCCGAAAACGGTTTGGAGGATGCCCTGGTGCTCCATATAACGGGAAGGGAGGAGAAAGGATGAAAAAAACCGGTATTATCACCTGTATCGAATGCCCCCGGGGGTGCCGGGTTACCGTGGAGCAGGACGGTGACTCCATCAAGGTCCTGGGCAACCGGTGTTCCAAGGGAGAAGAATACGCTATCAGGGAAACCCGGTGTCCCATGAGAACCCTGACTACCACCGTCAGAACGACCTTTCCCGGCATGAAACGACTGCCCGTACGCACCTCCACGGAAATACCCTTAAAAGATATTTTCTTCTTTATGGAGCAGATAAACCGGTATACACTGAAAGAACGGCTGCCCCACGGGGCGGAAATTTCCTGCGGCCTTCCGGGAGACGTTCGCCTTATTGTCACCGGTGACCCCCGGCCTGAAGCCGGAGATCCCGCCCACTGGGAAGGATCGGCAGGGGTAATCCTGCAAGGAGGAAGAACAGCATGACGATACTTGCCATTGACTGCGGTACTCAGAGCCTCAGGGCCTTACTCATCGACCACCAGGGAAAACTGATCGATCTGGAAAAAGTAGAGTACGAACCCTATACCAGCCCCCGCCCGGGCTGGACGGAACAGGATCCGGAAGTCTTCTGGAGCGCCCTCTGTGTCGCCTGTAACGCCTTGAAAGGGCGGCTTCCCGAAGTTTTCGCCCGGATCGACGGTGTGGGCGTCACCACCCAGCGGGACACCATCATCAACGTGGACCGGGAGGGGGACCCCCTGCGCCCCGCCATCGTCTGGCTGGACATCCGGAAGGCAAAACCGGTCTGGAAACCCGGCGGCCTCATGAAAACGATCTATCGTTTCGTCGGCATGGATGAGGCCGTTTTAAAGCTCCAGGTGGACGGCAAGTGCAACTGGATTAAGGAACACCAGCCGGAGATCTGGGATAAAACCGCCAAGCTTCTGATGGTATCCGGATTTCTGAACTACCGGCTCACCGGGGAGTTTATCGATTCCGCGGCCTCTCAGATAGGTCATATTCCCTTCGAATATAAGAAATTCCGCTGGGCTCAGAAAGGGGAACTGAGCCGCAAGCTCTTTCCCATAGAAGAAGAGAAACTCCCCGCTATTATTGAACCGGGAGGGATTCTCGGAAAGATCACCCGGTCAGCCACGGAAGCCACGGGAATTCCCGAAGGAGTGCCTGTGGTGGCCTGTGGTTCCGACAAGGGATGCGAAACCATCGGGATCGGAGTGGTGGACGAATCCATGGCTTCCTTGAGCTTCGGCACCACCGCCACGGTACAGACCACCACCAGCCGATATTTTGAAGCCTTGAAGTTTATGCCCCCCTACCCCGCCCCCATACCGAATTACTATAACCCGGAGGTGCAGATCTACCGGGGATACTGGATGATCAGCTGGTTTAAGAAGGAATTCGGCCGAAGCGAAATGGAAGAAGCGAAACGTACCGGCACCCTGCCGGAGGAACTGCTGAACAAGCTTCTCACCGAAGTACCCCCGGGCTGCCTGGGGCTGATGATGCAGCCCTACTGGACCCCGGGCTTGAGAAACCCCTCCGCCCGGGGGGCGGTCATCGGTTTCGGTGATGTTCACAATCGGTCGTATCTCTACCGGGCGGTGATTGAAGGCTTAGGGTACGCCTTGAGAGACGGGAAAGAGAAGATCGAGAAGGCGGGAAAACTGACCTTTCAGCGGGTTGCCGTGGCCGGCGGCGCGTCCCAGAGCGACCAGATATGTCAAATTACCTCCGACATTCTGGACATGGAGCTTCTTCGCGGGGAAACCTACGAATCCTCGGGTCTCGGCGCCGCCGTGGTGACCGCCGCGGCTTTAGGAGCGTATCCGGACATTCCCGCGGCCTGCAGAGCCATGGTGCGGCACAAGGATGTCTTTACCCCCGACAGGAGAAACGCCGACATCTATCAACGGCTCTATGACGTATACCGGAAGATCTATCCGTCCCTGGAAAAGGTCTACGAAGAACTTAGGGAAATAACCCGGTATCCGGCTTACCCGGAAGATACCGAACATCAGGAAGGTTGAAGGTGAGTAAAAAGGAATTCTATCCCCACTTCAGAGAGACTCCGCCGGATCAGGGAAGCTACCGGTCAATTTTCAAATGGGGAGGGCCGGCGGAATTCAAGCATCCCAACCGGAAGCTCTACCGCCTGATGAAAGAAGAGTTCGCCCTGACGGATGAAGATTTCTCCGAACCCCGGCTCACCGGAGACGATCCGGTGGAACTGCCGAACCGTCCCGTTCTCCTGGAAGAAAAGCACCTTCGGTTTTTCAAGGAGCTCTTAGGAGACGAGTGGGTGTCCCTCTCCGATTACGACCGGGTAAAGTATTCCTACGGGAAAACCGTCGAGGAAGCCATGGAACTGCGGCAGAAGAAGATCGCCGAAGTTACCGACTGCGTACTTCACCCCGGCGACAAGGAAGAGGTCCGGCGGATCGTCGAATACTGCAACACCCACCGGATTCCCATCTATATCTACGGGGGGGGGTCTACGGTAAACTTCGGATACCGTCCGGTCCTGGGCGGGGTGACAGTGGTCATGCAGACCCGGATGAACAAGGTAGTTTCCTTTTCCGAGGAAAACAGAACCTGCACCGTCCAGGCCGGCATAATGGGTCCCGATTACGAAAAGGCCTTGAATGAAGCGCCGGAGCGGTTCGGCGCCAGGTACCGGTACACCAACGGGCATTTTCCCCAGTCTTTCGAGTATTCCTCCGTGGGGGGGTGGATCAGCACCTTCGGATCGGGGCAGCAGTCCAGCTATTTCGGCGACGCCTGCGACCTGGTAATCAGCCAGGAGTACATCACTCCCGTGGGGACCATCAAGAGCAAAGACTTCATCGCCGAGGCCGACGGACCGAGGATCAACGACATCATGAAGGGGAGCGAAGGGACCTTCGGCGTCCTGGTGGAATGCACCATGAAAATCTTCCGGTACAATCCAAAAAACCAGTTTCCCTTCTCCTTTATCTTCCGAAACTGGGAAGAGGCCGTTCATGCCGTGCGGGATATCAGCCAGGGCGAGTTCGGTCTGCCCGGGGTCTTAAGGCTGTCCGATCCGGAAGAAACCCATGTGGGCTTGAAACTCTACGGCGTGGACGGAACGATTCTCGACACCCTCATGTCGGTCCGGGGTTATAAGCCCATGGAACGGTGTCTTCTCCTGGGCCGGACCGAGGGCGAACGGGGCTTCAGTCGGCGGGTGAGGCGGCTCTCGAAGAACATCTGCCGCCGTTACGGAGGCATGTCCCTCACCGGGTTTCCCCTGAGGAGCTGGGAGCACGGCCGATACCGGGACCCTTACCTGAGGGAAGACCTGGCCGATTACGGCATGGTCATCGATACGCTGGAGACCTCGGTCCGATGGGACAACATCCACCGGGTCCGGGAAGAGGT